>NZ_JARXHW010000056.1:0-25585 GCF_031127805.1 Thalassobacterium maritimum
GCCGAGCCTAAGAGCCGAACCACGGCGGTCTTCACAAGTGAAGCCCCTACGAAAATCATCTTACCCGTCCGTAAAACGGCAAACCTACGCAAAGGCCGCGTCTCCATCCCTGGTAAGCGTTACTTCATCACGCTGTGCGTTAAAGATCGAAAGACCTCTCTGTTGGAGCCTGCCTTGGCGGCGGCGATTCTAAACATCTGGCGTCGGCAACACACGGACCAGGATTACACCTTTCACTGCGGCACACTGATGCCGGAGCATATTCATTTTTTATGCACGCTGGGGGATCGCATTTCACTGGGACAATGCATCATCAAATTTAAAGCGAAAACTAAGGCGGCCCTCGCAGCTGCGGGCCTGGAGTGGCAGCGCGATTTTTACGATCACGGTCTGCGCGCGGATGACGCGATGGAAAGCTTTGCGCGCTATATATTTCTGAACCCTTATCGAAAATCGTTGCTGCCTCTGACTGAGCAATGGCTGCATTGGCATTGCAGCCAGGAGTATACGCCGGAGTTTGTGCAACACTTAGATGGCAATGGCACGCCGCCGGAGCCGTGGATTGTTGACTCGATAGGCGCGCAAGAATTGATCGAAATAGATACTGCTTCAGGTGAATGGGTGTAGGGGCTTCACGAGTGAAGCCCCTACGTTTCCATCCTACGCTTGTCATCTGGATCAACTCTCTCAAGTTTTCGTATATGAACAAAGCTGACATCGTAGACGTCCTTGAGGACATTGCCGTGCTCTTAGAGCTCAAGGGAGAGAACCCGTTTAAAATTCGTGCCTATTCCGGGGGCGCGCGGGTGTTGGAGACGATGGAAGACGACTTGGGCGAGGTGATCGCCGAGGGGCGGCTGGGCTCGATCAAGGGAATCGGCTCCGCGCTGGTGGATAAGATCGAAACACTGCACGCGACCGGTGAGCTGGAGTATTATACCAAGCTGCGCGCTTCCATTGCGCCAGGCTTGATCGAGATGATGGACATTCCTGGCCTCGGCGGCAAGAAGGTGAAAAAGCTGCACGACGCACTTGGCGTGGAAAGCATCGACGCGCTCAAGGCTGCCTGCGAAGCGGGCGAGGTGTCGGCGCTCAAGGGCTTTGGTAAAAAGTCAGAAGAAAAGATTTTGACCGGCATCGCCAATCGGGCGGCTTATGCCAAACGCCACCTGTGGTGGGAGGCGCGCACGGTGGCCGAGCCCATTCTGGCTGGCTTGCGTGACTTGCCACAGGTCGAGCAAGCGGAAGCGGCGGGCAGTCTGCGGCGTTTAAAAGAAACCGTGGGTGATTTGGACTTCATCGTGGCGAGCTCTGAGCCGCAAGCGGTGATGGATTGGTTTGTGGGGCAAGATTCTGTGCAGGAGGTGACTGCGCACGGGGAGACGAAGTCCAGCGTGCGCTTTGAGTCCGGCCTGCAGGCTGACCTGCGAGTGGTGCCGATGGCGCAGTTCGCCTTTGCGCTGCATCATTTCACCGGCTCGAAGGAGCACAATGTCGCCATGCGCCAGCGCGCGCTGAGCCGTGGCTACAGTTTGAGCGAGTGGGGGCTAAAGCCTTCGTCGAACTCAGGCAGTGGGGAGATGGAAGTGGAGCCTTCGACAGGCTCAGCTCAGGGGAGTGGAGAGTTGGAAGTTTCTTCGGAGCAGGAACTGTTTGAATTTTTGGGCTTACAGATGATTGCGCCTGAGTTACGTGAGGGAATGGGCGAGGTTGAGCGCTATGAGCTGGGGGGGGATTCAGTGCCTTCGCTGCTGGAGCTCTCGCAGTTGCGTGGGGTCTTTCATAATCACACCACCGCATCCGATGGGCGGGGCACGATCGAAGAGATGGCGGAGGCGGCGGAGGCGCTTGGCTTCGATTACCTCGGTCTGGCCGATCACTCGAAGGCGAGTTATCAGGCGAATGGACTGAGCGATGCGCGCGTTTTGAAACAGTTGGAGCAAATCCGCGCCTTTAATGAGTCGGGCGAATCGGCGGTGCATGTGTTTTCGGGTATCGAGTGTGACATTTTACCGGACGGCTCTCTTGATCTCGAGGATGCAACCTTGGCCGCGCTGGATTATACGGTGATGTCGGTGCACTCCAGTTTTAGTCAATCGGAAGCGGAGATGACCGCACGGGTGATTCGCGCGATCGAGCATCCGGGCACAGTAATGCTGGGGCATCCCACAGGGCGTATTTTGCTGCGGCGTGAGCCGTACAAGATCGACCTGCAAAAGGTGATCGACGCTGCCATTGCCAACAAGGTGATCATCGAGATCAATGCCAACCCCAAGCGGCTGGACATGGATTGGCGCCTCTGGCGTAGAGCCGCCGAGAAGGGGCTGATGTGCGCCATCAATCCCGATGCGCACAGCACGGAGGGGCTGGCGTATTACGCGGCTGGCGTGAATATCGCGCGCAAGGGCGGCATTCCTACAGAGCAGATTCTAAACTGCCGGGACTGCGCGGGCGTCGCACAGTGGTTTGCTGAGCGCAGATAGTCGTCCTGCTCACTCAGAGTGCAAGAACGCCCGGCTATGTGCTCACAGCCGGGCGTTGATATGACATTATCTGGATGTGCAGAGAGGATACAGCGAAGGCTATAGCTCAAAGCCTTCTATCAATTAGGCTGATAGCTGTATCCATCTACGCTTAGAATCTAACACAGTCCTGCTTTAGATTTCTACCCGCATACGGAGTAAAAATAGCCCATTTAGACCACTTCTAAGAATATATGATCTACAAGATTGGCCTTTGCGTAGCTTCGAAACTTTGTTGCGGGGGGCGATCGGCATCGCCCCGGTTCCGAGAACCGAGGTTACAAAAGACATATCTATTAGGACCAAAATTTATTCGAATGGGTATTGGACTAGCCGCAGCCAATCCAGTTTTGATTTTAGATATCGAGGAATGAGACTCAGTATCACATCGGGCTTGCAATTTTGTCGAAGTTCGGATTTGTATGCGGCGAGTGCATGTATTCCGCATCGCTCATTCGCAGCACAAAAAAATAATTCATTCGATTCATATTCACCGGCATGGTATTGGAACAAACAGAGGCAAACATGCGGCCATTCCACGATTGGAAGGCAGCATTGGCCGGCGCGTCCGATTTGGAGCAGCGCTTTGATGCCTGGGTGTTTTTGAATGCTTCGAGTGTCTTGTTAAGCGAGAAGACCGGTGAGCTGCTGTCCTTGGACCTCGAGGAAATGGGGATGTCGGTGGCGCAGGTCGAGGCAGGTCTCGCGCGTTTGGCGGCTCAATGGGGCTTTGATTTTCGTTTGTTGATCGAGAGCAATGGTCTGCAGAAATTTATTATTTTCCAAACTGAGCGGCTGCAAGCTGTGTTGGAGAGCGCGCCTTATTGCGTCATGGGAGCGCAGCTGAATTATCGTTACCCATTAAGCGCGGGCAGTTTTATTGATGAGTTACGCGAGCGCTGGCGTCTGCACGGCACGATTCCGCATGAGATCGGCGTTGCTTTAGGTTATCCCTTAGATGATGTCTTTGGCTACATGGGTCTGTTGCCACTCTCCTGCAAAGGCGTGTGCGGCTGGCAGGTTTACGGCTGTATGAAAGAGTCGCAGCGGCGCAGTTGCGCTTTTAATAATGCGCGCTGTCAGGCTTTGATTTTTCTTTCGCAGATAGCGGGCGTCTCGGCTAGCTAAGCTGCATGCACACCTTACTCACAACAATGCCGCACCCCTTGGCAGGTCGTGCGGCATGTAAGGTGTGCTGTGCGAGAAATCTACGTGGTCGCTGGGCTACTTCTTGACGATGGCGTCGGTTGGGCACTGTGGCACACAACGGACGGCGCCCATGTTGGAGCAGCTATTACACTGATCGGCATCGACTACGTAAGTTTTATCAGTGGCATGGGCACTGATCGCATTGCGCGGGCATACCGGACGGCAGGCATCGCACATGACACATAGATCTGGTTTGATTAGATACATGATGATTGATTTTTTTGTAATGTGCTTCGAGGCACGCCGAGTGCGAACCTGCCTTTATTGAGACTCAGGTCTGGGCGAATAGCAAGCAAGATTTAGGTTTATCGGATGCTTAACTTGTTATTTAACAGTGAATTGTGAATTTTTAGCGTTATTGAGACTCAGTAGCTTCTTGTTTTGTTCTTATTGAGAATCGTTGTCAGTTTATTATAATTCCAGATCCTGTGTGGGCGCTGTAGGATCGATTGTTGAAAATGAGAGTCTTGAGTGCGTTTAACTCTGTGCTTTTCTTTAAATCAAAGATGAGCTGATCTAGGGATATGCTCACAAAACAACACGCCATCGTCATGTGGATTATCTGGTTTGCCCAGTTACAGGCGGCCTTCATTTTTCAATTTTTTCTAGCAGGTGGATTTTCAAAGGAAACGAACGTGGTCGAACCGATGGCGATCTGGCTTTGGTTCCTTTGTCTGGTTCCCCTAGTGTTGGCGACAGGTATCCGTTGGTTGGGCATTCCGAAAATGACGCAACCGAACCAGCAGTTGGCGACCATGATCATCGGTCTCGCCCTGTGTGAGGCCAGTGTGCTGAGTAGTATCTTTTTGGTGGCACCGGATTACCCGCAATACCAGATCGGTATTCTGATGGTGGCGGTGGTCAGCATTATTCAATTTGCCCCCAGTTATGCCACGCCCGGGTATAAGCTGGAAGAGCGCTGAAATAGAGACGCGAGTAATGTCCTTTCAATTGAATCGTATCGTCCCGTGGGGCAGGACTTTTGATGAGTATGTGGCTATGTTTGAAAGTTTAGATTTTCACCTTTCGAGTATTCTCTTTTAAAGATCGCGGCGGTGGGTTTGTCTTTGCCGGCCTTGCCGATGCGGCGTTGCAGTTCCCAACCCGGGATCTGTGGCTCTAAGTTGCCGGGCAGTTCGAGTATCACGCGGGCCTCGGGGAGGGCGATGGCTTCGACTGCTTGGGTGAAGATGCGGCCGATCTCGTCGGCGATGATGTGGTAGGGAGGGTCGAGGAAGATTAAGTCGTAGGCGGGGCTATTGACATCGAGGCTGAAGACGTCGCGGGATACGACCTTGGCGACTTCAGTATTCAATTGGCAACTACGCAGGGCGGCGCGTACGTTTTCTTGTAGGCATTTGAGGGCCGCGCGGTCGGTTTCGAAGAAGCTGACACTGGCAGCGCCGCGGCTGAGTGCTTCGAGTCCGTAGCTACCGGTGCCGGCAAAGAGGTCTGCGACACGACAGCCTTCGACGCTAGGCCCCAGGCTGGAAAAGACCGACTCGCGCATGCGGTCGGTCGCGGGGCGGGTGCCGTCGCCTTTGGGGGCTTTGAGTGGAATGCCGCGTGCGCGGCCGCCTGTGATTCTCATGAATCACCCCCTGTTGAACATCGAATATCGAACATCGAACGCTGAACGTTGAATATTCTGACCCCGAGGCGAGATAAACGGAGCATTCGGTCGGTGTTGGACGTTCGATGTTCGACGTTCATCGTACCGCTTGCCAGACGCGCAGTAGGCTTTCGACGAGTTGTGGGAATTCGCCGAGTGGCACTTGGCTGGCGGCGTCGGAGATGGCTTTTTCGGGGTTCGGGTGTGTTTCGAGAAAGACACCATTGGCGCCCGCTGCGATGGCGGCACGAGCGAGGGGGGCGACATATTCGCGCTGTCCGCCGCTGATACCGCCGGCACCTCCGGGGATCTGCACGCTGTGGGTGGCGTCGATAATTGTCGGGTGGCCGTTGCCTGCCATGATGCTGAAGCTGCGCATGTCGACGACAAGATTTTGGTAGCCGAAGGTGGTGCCGCGGTCGGTTTGCCAGATTTCTGCCGCGCCGGCTTCTTCCAGTTTATTGGTGACGAACTCCATTTCGTAGGGCGAGAGGAACTGGCCCTTTTTGACATTGATCGCGCAGTCGGTGGCGGCCGCCGCGACCAGTAGGTCGGTTTGACGGCAGAGAAAGGCAGGGATTTGCAGCGCATCCACGACCTCGCCTACTGTGGCGCATTGATCAGGTGTGTGGATGTCGGTGATCGTCTTGAAGCCATATTCAGCTTTAATGGTTTGGAAAATTTCCATGCCTGCTTCCAGGCCGGTGCCGCGGTCGCTGCCGATGGAGGTGCGGTTGGCTTTGTCGAAGGAGCCTTTGAATAGGATGTTGAGTTCCGGGTGCTTTTGTTGGAGCGCCGCCAGCGTGTCGGCTACCGGGCGGCAAGTTTCGAGGCTTTCGAGTGAGCAGGGGCCTGCGAGCACGAGGAGTTTTTCGGAATCGTATATCATGCGGGTGATTAAGAGTGGCAATCTGTGAAAGGCCAAGCTTGCAGTTGAGCAATGAATCCTCGGGGCCTTAGTCCACGCCGATTTGGTTGGCTAGGTGCGTGCGTATGGCTGGTTCGAGTTCGGCAGTTTGCACCCATTCGAGCGCTTGGTGTGGCTGACTGCGCGACCATTGAATGATGCTGTCGGTCAGTCGCAGGATGCGGCGGTCAGGATCGTCGATAGTATTGGCCCATGCGGCGGCGGCTTCGGGCTCGAAGGCTTGGATGCTTTCGCTAAAACCGTAGGCAGCGGCATCGCGCAATTCACCGGCGGGTTGCTCGTTGAGCCATTCAGAAGCTGCGATGGAGTCGCTTTCGGCCCAGACTTGCATCAGGCTGTTGGCGTATTCTGCGGAGTAGATTGGATCTTCGGGGGCTAGCTTGGCCAGCCATTGGGCGGTGCGGATCGGGTCGGCTTGTGCGCGACCTGTCACGAAGGAGCTGACTGCGATGGAGGCGTAGTTATTGTCTGCTAAATCACGCACGAATAATTCGGCATCTTGTGGGGCTTGTTGGCTGAATTGGAGAATCGTCTGGCTGAGGAGCTCGTAGTTGCCATTAAACTCAGCTTCGCTCAATGCCCAGATGCTGGCTGCCTTGGGGTCTGTTTGGGTCCAGGACTGGGCGAGTGCTAGAGTGGCCTCTGTGCGGATGGGGCCGTTGGCGAGGCCCGTAACCCAAGCGAGGGCTGCATCGGGGTCGGTTTGTACCCATTTCGCGGCCAAGGTCTTTGCGGCGGTGGTTTTACTGCCGTCGTTGGCCATGCCGTCGATCCACTCCGCGGCCGCGGTGGGATTGCGTTCTGCCCAGAGTTCGACACCGTTGCTGAGAGTTTCCAGCCGTGCAAGGCCCTGCGCATTGGATTCCAGCCAGAGTAGTGCGGCTTCAGAGTCCTGAGTGGCCCAGAGGGCGACAACTTCCAGCATGCCTCGCAGGCGCTCACTGCCTGTATGCTGATTTTGTAGCCAGAGCATTGTAGCTTCCGGATCTATTTCCGCCCGGCGGCGTGTTTCTGCTAGAAAGCTGTCCTTGGTGGCTGCCTGTGCAATGGGCGTGAGCACCGGATTTCCAGGGCTCGGGGCTGTGTTTGCGATGGGCTTTAAGAGCGGAGGGTGAATCTGGCTGAGGAGTGGGCGCGTGATTTGGCTGAGGAGCGGCAGGGTGATGCGCGCCAACAATGGTTGTTGAGAGGCATTCCCACTGGCTTCGATGGGGCTTAGGATTGGGGCGCTGCTACTTGCTGTGGCGACTTGCCGCTCGGCGCGCAGAGCATCCAGTTCGACGCGTAAATTTATAACATGCGGCAGTGCACACAGTAGTGCGAGGTCGGCAGCTACGATGAGGGCACTTTTAGCAAAGCCTGTAATCATAATTTAAAAAAGTCTCTGGTGTTTTGGCTACTGCGTGCGGCCAGCTCTGGGGCCTCCATGGCGAGCGCTTGGGCGCAGCGCTCCGCGATGTGTGTGAGGTAGGCGGGCTCGTTGGGCTTGCCACGGTGGGGTTCCGGGGTGAGGTAAGGGCAGTCCGTTTCGAGCATCAGGCGCTCGATGCCTTGTTGGCGTAGGGCTTCGCGGACCTTGTTGGCGCTTTTGTAAGTGGTGATGCCGGTAAAGGAGGCGCGGCCGCCGCGTTGATTGATCTGGGCGATTTCTTCGGCGCCATAGGTGAAACAGTGGTAAACGATGCGTCGCCAGTCGATGCCCGACTCGTCGATTAACTGCATACTTTCGGCAAAAGCTTCGCGGCTGTGAATGATGACCGGGCAGTCCAGTTCACTGGCCAGCATCAGCTGTTGGCGGAAGGCAGCTTCTTGCAGTAGAATCGTTTCGCCTGCTTGCACCGGGTCTTTGGGCAGGTGGAAGTAGTCCAAGCCGATTTCGCCGAAGGCAACGGGCGCGTGAGGCGGCATGAAAAAGGTACTGATCTGGCTGACGGCGGCTTCCCAGTCAGCATCGACGTAACAAGGGTGTACACCTACGGTGTAGTCGATTTTACCCGCATATGCGGCGTGCATCTCGCGGTAGGGCACCCAATCGGCAGGCGAGGTGCCGACGGTGATGAAGTGCTGCACGCCAGCTGCGGCCGCGCGCGCTAGCATGGGCTCCAGTTCGCCTTTGTCTTTAAAGCTCTTTAGGTGGCAGTGACTATCGATGAGTTCCATAGGCTTAAACAGCCTGTTGGAATTTGAACTACTTGGAAGCGTAAAACTGCGCGTATTTTGTTTCGAGAGGGATCGGGTTTTATGCCTTCTCGCTGGCCTCCGGTCTAGTCGGGCCATTGAGCGAGACCCATACTAAAATCAGGCAAGCCCAGTAAGTGAGCCCGCCCACGATCTCGTGCATTAGATGGTAGTGTTCCATCAGCGAGGGCGCGAGTATGACGATGATCACGATGCGGAGGGTGTTGAAAATAAAGCCAATGATCACACCGGCCAGCATGTTGAGGCAGAGGTCGAAGACGTTGAGGCGTCGGTAAATCGCTAGCAATAATGCCAGCAGCAGACTGGTGAGTATGACGCCGAAGCCATTACACTCTGAGGCCACATGGAAGGGATAGTCATTGACCCTTAAGATCAGCATCGGTGGACCCCCCTCTTGCCCGACCAGCCCGAGATCGGTGCTCTGGCCGAATAGCCCGAGCACATAGCCGCTCCACTGGCCGGCCATCGAGCGTAAGGGCCAGTCCAGTGGTTCCATTAAGATGCTCAGTAATAAGAATGCGCACAGCGTGCCCGCCACTGTGCGGCTGAGTCGTTGTGTGTCAGCGCCGAATACAAAGCGCACCATCGCGGCCAGTGCACAGCAATAGGCTGGGATAATGAGTAGACCGGTCCATTCGACTTTGACGATGAGGGGGATGAGGTAAGTCGCTAATAGCAGGCCGTAGGCCGCGTAGAGTGCACGGCGCGCGGAGGCGTTGAGCTCTAAAGGCTGGGTGACTGTCACGCCACCGAAGCGCACCAATAGCACCGAAGCGGCGACCAGCACGATCAACGCATTGAAAATACGACTTTGATCGTTAGCCGTTTGCGCGAACCAAGTTGTCAGCGGCCATAGCGCAGCCGTGAGTAGTCCAAAGAGCAAAACGTGCAACCAGAAGCTAGGTTGACGGTATTTCTCGGTGAAGCTGCTAGCTAGTTGTTGGCGAATGGGCATGGTGATCAATTTTAGAGGTTCGCGAAAGATGCGCGAGCAGCTCATTATTTAAGACTTTTGATTATTGAGACGGTTCCAAAGCTTCGCGACTTGGGATCGTAAAGCTTATGCGTGCACCGCCCGCTTCGGGACTGTCCGCAGTGATACTCCCTTTGTGTGCTTGGATAAATTCCTTGCAGAGCAACAGGCCTAAGCCACTGCCTTTTTGTCCATCGGTGTCGGTGCGGATTGAATCGTAATCCTTCGGCAGGAAGAGCCCGTCGATCGTTTCCTCGGGTAGGCCGATGCCGTTGTCGGTGAAGGTGAAGCGTGTGCCGCCGCTGACTTTCTGGATTTCGGCTCTGACCCAGCCACCTAGCGGCGTGAACTTGATGGCGTTGCTGGTTAGGTTCCTGATTACAGTAGAGAGCATTTCGATATCGGCCCAAACCATCGGCTGATCGTATGGCGCGAAAATGAGGTCGATGTGTTTGGCGGTGGCCCGTGCCTGCATCGAGTTTAAGATGCTTTCGACTAAGTCGGCGGCTGAGACCATTTCTCGATTGGTGTTCAGTTGCCCTTGTTGTCCACGCGCCCATGATAGCAGGCGGGTGAGGAGCTCATATGTCTTTTCGCTCTCTTTGCGCAGCATCGATACCTCCTTCGCGGGGATGCCTTCTTTGAGTTGTTCATAGTCTTGCAGCAGGTGTAGTTGCGCACCGATAGGAGATTTTAAATCGTGCGCGATGATTGCGAAGAACTGATCCTTCGAGCGATTCAGAGTTTCAAGGGCGGTTGTGCGTTCTGCAACCATTTGCTCTAGGTTTGCGTTGATTGCTTCTAATTGCTTGCTGTGCCTTTGTAGTCCACGACTGAGGCCAGTGTAATGGCGAACCAAAACTACGATGAAAGTGGCTCCCAGTAGCAGTGGTCCGATGTATTCTGAACGAGGCGCGAAGGGTAAAATGCCGTGTGCCGTGAGACCATTGTAGACCATCACGAGGTAGAGCAGCCAGAGTCCGCAGGCTAGGATCTTTTGGTTCGTGTCTCCCTTGAGCGCGGCCAGTGATAGGCTGACTGTGAGCAATAATACCGTAAAGAATGCGAGCACGTCAAAATACAGGTAGAAATGCGGGAGATTGACGCCGCCGAAAGTGGAAAGCGTCATGGCAGCGATGAAAAAGATGAAGTGCACGATCCAGACCAGTTGGTGCGCGCACCATATTCCTTTGCCGTAAAGCGCCCGCACAAAGCCTGCCATGGTAATTGGGAGGAAGAAGTAGCTTCCCGCTTCGAAGAATCGCCAGAAGACCGGGTTGAATATCAGTACTTGTTTGATCTGTGATTCTGAGATGGGGATCAGACCTAGATTGAGTAAGAATACCCCCATGATGAGTGTCGGTACGCGCAGGCTGATCAAGTTGGAAAGTAGCATTGCGATGCCACAGACGATTAGAACCAGTCCGACTAGGAAAGGCAGCAGGTCCTCGCGTAGGATGTATTGCAGGTGGGCGTATTCACTCCCGAGCATGACTTCGCCCCAGAGGCCTATGTCCGTGTGGTCGGAATAAATGCGAAAGTAGAGGTATTTGCCGGCACTGTTGTGTGGTAAGTCGATTAAGTGCCATGGCCAGCCTTCGAATTTACCAGTGCCATCTGAGCCGAAGCTGCCGTAATTGTAGATTAACTGGCTCTCGAGGTAAACTTCGACGATCAGATCGACGCTGTAGATGTAAAGTGACTGCCCTGGGAGTTGCCCCTCGGGCAGGCGGTAGCGATACCAGACTTGGTTGCGCCCCTCGCGGAATGGAGGATTGCTCGGAAAGTCGATACTCAGCCAGTCCAGGTCGTTCTGCTCTTGCGTCCACTCTGGCGTGCCTTCGGAGATCGGCGAGTCACCCCAGCGGTATTGCCAGCCGTCGGCTAAGGGCGTGCGGGCATGGTTGCCTTGGCTGGATGCCTCGACCGCAAGCGCTCCAAGGCAGAGCATGATCAGGACCAGACCCAGCCAAAGCTTGCTGCGAGATACAGAGAGGAAAGGGACGGAAGCCATTATTCAAAATCCACCACCGGCGCGCTCGCGGCTTCGCTGACAGCTTCGAAGTAAGCCTCCTTCTTTTCGAAGCCCATATTATTGGCGATCCGCACGGCAGGGAAGGTGCGGATGGTGGTGTTGTAGGCCTGCACACTTTCGTTGTAGCGGCGGCGCTCCACCGAGACGCGGTTTTCGGTGCCAGCGAGTTCGTCTTGTAGGCGTAGGAAATTTTGGTTCGATTTGAGGTCGGGGTAGCGCTCGGAAATCACCATCAGCTTGCCTAAGGCAGCTTCCAGGCCAGTCGCCGCTTGAGCTTTTTCGGAGACGCTGCCCGCTTGGGCCCATTGGCTGCGCAGGGCCGTGACTTCGGTCAGCACCTCGCGCTCCTGCTTGGCAAAGCCCTTGACGGTATTGACCAAGTTCGGGATCAGGTCAAAGCGGCGCTGCAGCACATTCTCCACTTGCGCCCAATTGGCGTCGACGGCTTCGTCCTGTGTGACGATGCGGTTATAGATGCCTTTGATGTAAAAATACCCGATCAATACCATCAGTAGCACTACGCCGAGTGCAATGAGAGAGCCGAATAGGCAGCCGTTTCTTTGTTGTTTCATCATAGGACTAGAGAGTTTTTTGCGGGAGGCAGTTTATTCGCCAGCATTCACTCGGTCGAGAAGAGTTTCGATTTGTTCCAAGTAGCGAGCCAATAGTGCGCGGTAATCTTGTTTTGTTGCTAAGCCTTGCACGCTTTGTGCCTTGAGCGTGTGAATACTTTCGAAGGCATCGATGGGGCTGTTCAAAGCTGTGCCCAGTGCGCGCGTGGCAGCCAACTTATCCGTCGGCACTGAGTCGCCAAAGAGGCGCAGCGCACCGCGGCATACCGTTTGAAAGGAGCTGAGTGAGTCGATTAATAGGTGTGGTAGCTCTTGCTGTGGTTTGCGAAGTTGCAAGTATGCCTGCCTTAGCTTGAGCAGTTTTGAGCGAAGTTCGAATTCGACCTGCTGGCGTAGGTGGGCGGGATTGACCTCTATGCCGCGCAGCGGATCGTCGCCATGGAGCACGCGGTGCGATTCCACAATGTCCAGCATTTCCATTGGAAACACATCGGCCGAGGCGCGAAAGCGCTCTGGAGTGAAGCAGAGTGGGGCGGGGTTGCCGGCCTGCTGCCATTTGGCACTGGGGGCACGTATTGCGTCCAGATTGGCCACGCTCCATGTGTCTGCGAGTAGCAGCAAATTGTAGTCGGAGCGCCCTGGGATGTAGTCGCCCGCCGCGGAAGAGCCGTAGAGGACCACTGCCTGTAGCTGACTCGCCAGCGCTGCTTTGATTGATTCAGTAAATGTTTCCGGTTTCATGATGATGTCTCCTTGTTAAAAAATGTTTACCAGCCGCCGGATGCGCCGCCGCCTCCGCTCATGCCGCCACCAAAGCCGCCACTGCTGAAGCCGCCTCCGCCGCCGAAGCCCCCGCGCGAGGAACTGCCGCCGTAATAGCCGCCGCCTCCGTAGTAACGCCGGCGACCGTAGCGTCGACCGCCGTAGCCCCCACCGCCGCCGCCACCTTGATTGCGAATCGCACTATAGATGACGAAGACCACGAATAGACTGAAAAATATAAAGACCAGTGGATTGTCGCGATCGCGCTTAGAGCTTTGCGGACGCGTTGCTTGCTGGGCGAGTTCGACCCCGTAGTGCTTGGCCACTATGTTGGCTAGGGCGAGTGCCCCGGCTTCCACGCCTTTTTCCATTTGATTATGCTTAAAGTAGGCCAGCACATATTGATCACGGATCTGGCCTGCGCGTCCGTCGGGAATCACGCCCTCCAGCCCGTAGCCGACTTCGATCCGCATCTTGCGCTCTTTTACTGCGATCAGTAGCATCACGCCATTGTCTTTGCCCGCCTCGCCGACGCCCCATTTTTCAAATAAGCGGTTGGTAAAGTCATCGATCTGGCCGCCCTGCATAGAGGGCAGCGTCACCACCACGAGCGAGGCGCCCGTCTTGGCTCGCAGTCCATCCAGAATGCCACGCAGGCGTTGTTCCGTATTGCTAGACAGTAAGTTCGCGCGATCCGTGATGCTGCCTGTCGGCTCCAGTTGGGCGATCAATTGCTCGCTGGTTGCGGCACTCAGTGGAGTACTCAGTAAGAGTGCCCAGCCGCAAAGTAGAATCAGTATTCTTCGATACATAGAACTGTGCAGCCTTTCAGGAGCTCGCTTCAATGACAATGGGAAAGTCGTATCAGAACGGCAGATGCAGCATATATTTTTCTAGACCTTGCAGGAAATTTCGACTAATCTATTGATTGTCATGGCAGCTGTTGAATATTCTGGAGAAATCCCCGCTGAACGCGCCAGCTGGGAGGAGCTGCATGTTCAAATCGCAGCCATTCATGCGAATGAGCGTTTGATGCAAATTTTGGGTGAGTTGCCGGATGAAATCC
The DNA here is from genome assembly GCF_031127805.1 of Thalassobacterium maritimum. Classification (NCBI taxonomy): domain Bacteria; kingdom Pseudomonadati; phylum Verrucomicrobiota; class Opitutia; order Puniceicoccales; family Coraliomargaritaceae; genus Thalassobacterium; species Thalassobacterium maritimum. The sequence continues at coordinate 13,879 of NZ_JARXHW010000056.1, forward strand.
TGCTGTTGAATCAAAATCGGCAGATTATTTATGTCAATGAAGTCGCGCTCAAGTGCTTGGGCGTCCAGGACCCTGCAGAGGTCTATGGCTGTCGGCCTGGAGAGGTATTTGGCTGTGTGCATGCTAGCCAGGGGGCGGGTGGTTGCGGCACTTCCGAGCATTGCAGTTTCTGTGGCGGGCTAAGAGTGATTATGAATAGCCTGAACGGGTATGCAGATGTGCAAAAATGTCGTATCGCTCGTGCTGAGGGAGCAGCGCCTCTGGATATGATCGTGCATGGGATTCCAATCAATCTGCTCGGGATGTCACTGTCCTTGGTCTGTTGTCAGCCCAGCGCGAGCGAAAAGAACAAGCAGGTCGCTGTGGCGCGTTTCCGAGTTCAGCGCTATGCGGCCTATCTGGAGGAAATCTGAGCATGCTGCAGACGATCTTTAATTTCTTAGTCCTTTTAGCCTTCGGCGTCATCCTTGTCTTCGCAGTGGGCACAGCTTTGCATTTTAAGCTTAAAAAGCAGAATCAACAAAGCCGCGAGGAAGCCTTGAAGGTGCAAAGCGACGAGCCCTCAGACTAGGGGCATTCATTGTAGGTGAGGCCGTGAGCGCATCCGTAGGAAACGTCCGTTCCAGCTACTGAAACTGTTTCTGAAATTCTTCGAAGGCGGCCTTTAACCTGTCGAGTTCCGTTTGGAGCGCCTCCACCGTGGTTTCCAGCTCTTGAATGCGTGCATCGCGACTGCTGAGTGGGCTCGGCGTGGTGATGACTGCTTCGTCGCTGGCATTTTCTGCCTCAGCGCTTAGCTCGGGTTCGCCGGAGAGCAGGTGCTGGTAACGTACTTCTTTTTTACCGGGAGAGCGGGGCAATTGCATCCAAAGCGGCCGCTCGACGTCTTCGCTGATCTCTTGCAGCGTCGCCTCGACTTCGGCTGTGCTGGCAAAGGAGTGCATGCGCTCGCAGCGGGTGCGTAGCTCACCGAGTGTTTGGGGGCCGCGCAGTAATAATACGGTGAGTAGTGCCTTGCCGGCTTTATCCAGCCCGATCAGTTCATCCATATTATGGCGATACTTGGCGACGCGTGAGCCGGCCACGTCTACGCGGAACACGAATTTCTTTTTGCGCAGGTCGTCGATCGATTCCAGCACGGTTTCTTCGTCGTATTGCACCACAGGCTGGCGGTTGGACTTTTGGTTACAGGCTAATAGCAAGCTGTTTAGTGTGAGTGGGTAGGCGTCAGGTGTGGTGGCCGCTTTTTCGAGTAAGCAGCCGAGCACGCGTGCGTCGATATCGGTGAGGAGTGGGTACGTTTCGTTGTCCATGTATGCGGTGGGGGTGTTTTCTTAAAAAAAGCCGCCCCGGAAAGGGGGCGGCTTTGGATTAAAGGATGCTGCGGGTCTGGAGCCTCAGCTTGTGCCGTAAGGCTTTAAAACCCTGATAGGGCTATGCCTTGGCGTTCTTGTAGTTTTCTTCAGCCGCGTTCCAGTCGACCACATTCCAGAATGCTTCGATGTACTTCGGACGAAGGTTTTGATACTTTAGGTAGTAGGCGTGTTCCCAAACGTCGAGGCCGATGACAGGCTTGCCTTCAACTTCTACGACTCCTGTCATGCAAGGGCAGTCTTGGTTGGGAGTGGAAGTCACAGCCAGTGAGCCATCTGCTTTGACGATGAGCCATGCCCAGCCAGAGCCGAAGCGTGTGGCACCTGCATCTGCAAATGCTTCTTTGAACGCGTCGAAACCGCCGAGTTCTGCGTCGATCGCTGCTGCGAGTTCACCGACAGGAGCGCCGCCGCCGTTGGGGCTGAGGATCTTCCAGAAGAAGCTGTGGTTGGCGTGGCCACCACCGTTGTTACGTACTGCGCCGCGCTTTTCAGCGGGGACAGCGTCGAGGTTACCAATGATTTCGCAAATGCTCTTGTCTTCGAGGCCGGTGCCTTCGAGTGCTCCGTTGAGCTTTGTGACGTATGCATTGTGATGCTTGTCATGGTGGATTTCCATTGTGCGCGCATCAAAATGCGGCTCAAGCGCATCATTTGCGTAAGGGAGTGCGGGTAGTTCGTGTGCCATAGTTTTTACTATAATTTAGGTTTAGTTTTCTGAGAGAGAAAGCAAGACGATGGGGAGTCTGTGAGTCACTGTCAAATGGCTGGTTGGAAATTATTCGGAGTCCGCTAGTTTTGCGTTCTTTTTTTCGAGACGTTTTTTGTCGAAGAAAGCCTTTAGAATCTGGTGATTGAGTTCTTCCAGCACGCCGCCGATGGATTCAAATTTGTGATTACTTTGCGGCAGTGCGCCGAGATCAGTGGCGCCGCCCACGCAGCCCATCTTAGGGTCGGGCAGGCCGTAGTAGACTTTACCGATGCGTGCGATCACCAGTGCCCCCGAGCACATGGGGCAGGGCTCTTTAGTCACGTAGAGGGTGCACTCGTTGAGTCGCCAGTCGCCTAAGCTGTTAGCTGCCTGGGAGATGGCTAGTATCTCCGCGTGGGCGGTCGGGTCGTTGGCAGAGCGCGATTGATTGTGAGCGGCGGCGATGATGCGCCCTTGGTGCTCGATGACGGCACCGATCGGCACTTCGTCTTTTTTCCACGCCTCGATTGCCTCGTTGTAGGCATGGGTCATGTAGTAGTCCGCATCGCGGTTCAGTTCGGAAGGATAGATTTTTTCAAAGGGAGAGATCATGACTGGCCTGAGTGAAGCTATAGGGCTGAATGGATGGGTGCTGAGCGATGTGAGAGCATTCTTGACTTTTAGTATAAAGACGATTGTCTCGCCGCTTTCCTAATTATCTATGGCAAAAGCACAAAGCGAAGAATACGTTGAAGTCGAAGGCAAAATTGTAGCAGTCCTCCCGGGCACTATGTTTCGTGTCGAGCTTGCGAATGGGCACCAGGTGCTCGCTCACATCTCGGGAAAACTTCGCAAACACTTTATTAAGATCACGACTGGTGATACCGTAAAAATGGAGATGAGCCCTTACGACTTGGATAAGGCGCGCATCGTCTATCGCTTGCGTAATGCACATGTGCAGCGCAACGCACCAAAGCGCAGCTACGGCCCACGTCGTCGATAGCATTTACATGTGGCGGGAGCTTGCCGCTATTCATCGGCACATCGGCAGTTTTTGGGTGCTTCATAGGCGATTTATGCGTGGTGAGTTCGCCACGTAGGGGGGAGTCGTCATTGTGTCACTTTTAGTTTCCGTTTGATTCGATCCGATTCGAGAGTCAGTAGGCCCTTTTTTGAGAGCACCGCAGTCGCGGTGTTTTTTTATGAATGCTTGCCTCGACTTGAAAAAAAGTTACATAGGTGCTCTTTCCTACTTTTCTTCTATATTTCGATTTATGAATAAGCTATACGCCTCCATTACAGACACCGTGGGCAGCACGCCATTGGTGAAGATTAACAATACGACTGCCGGCTTGAATGCTGACATCTATGTGAAATGTGAATTTTTCAATCCACTTGCGAGCGTGAAGGACCGTATCGGCAAGGCGATGATCGAAGCTGGCGAGCGCGATGGTAAGATTGGTGAGGGCAGCATCATTATCGAGCCGACTTCCGGTAATACGGGTATTGCACTCGCTTTTGTCTGTGCCGCCAAGGGCTACAAGCTGATTTTGACCATGCCCGAGACCATGTCGGTCGAGCGCCGTGTGCTGCTGCGTATGCTCGGTGCCGAGATCGTCTTGACTCCTGGGCCGAAGGGCATGCCAGGGGCCATTGCGCGCGCTGAAGAGTTGGTCAAAGAGTATGGCGAAAAGGCCTACATGCCGCAGCAATTTGAAAACCCAGCCAACCCAGAGGCGCACCGCAAGACGACTGCCGAAGAAATTTGGGCCGCGACCGATGGTGATATCGACGCATTTGTTGCTGGTGTAGGCACGGGGGGCACCATTTCGGGTGTCTCTGAGGTGATCAAGTCTCGCAAGGAGTTGCTCACTGTGGCTGTGGAGCCTGTCAATAGCCCTGTTATTTCTGGCGGCGCTCCCGGACCTCACAAGATTCAGGGCATCGGTGCTGGCTTCATTCCCAAGAATTGCAACACCGACCTGATCGACGAGACTATCCAAGTTTCTAACGAAGATGCCTTTGCTACCGCCCAGGCCTTGGCTGAGAAAGATGGCCTGTTGGTCGGCATTTCCACGGGTGCCAATGTGTGGGCAGCCATGCAACTTGCGAAGCGTCCAGAGATGGCTGGCAAGCGCATCGTTACAGTCGCCTGCAGCTTCGGCGAACGCTACCTCTCCACTCCACTGGCTGAGAAGGCCCGCGAAGAGATGGCAGCGGCTACGGCAAGCTAAGCTTGCACTTTGTTTGCATCATTATTTTCAAGCCCTGATCCCACACGGGGTCGGGGCTTTTTATGTTTACCTTTAGCCCGATCTACGATCAGCCTACGGGCTCATCTAATTTACTTAAAATACCAATTAATATGTCCGTTACTGCAAAAATCCTTTTCCCCTGCGCCACACTTGCGGCCTTCATTTTCACAGCCTGTGGTTCCAATGCGGACGATTCTGTGAGTTCAAAGCTCAGCATTCCCGAAGCACCCGATGCCGCGATCGAAACCATCGCAAAAGAGTTGAGCGCTGGTAACGGTGAGATCCTCTGGGAGGCGATGCCTGCCAGTTATCAGAACGACGTGAATGCAATCGCACAGCTTGCAGGTGCCAAGGTCGATGCTGAAATCTACAACAAAGGCTTTGGCTTGCTCGAGCGCCTTGCAGATGTTGCGGATCAACAAAAGGCATTCATTTTAGGCACTCAATTAGGAGGCGAGAAGCCCGCTGAGCAGATTGCTCAAATTGAAGCCGCCTGGCCTTCGATTATTGGATTTTTTAAGACATTGACCAACAGCTCGCTGGCCAGTGCGGAGGGCCTGCAGGCTTTTGATGGGCGGGCGTTTTGCGCGACCACCGTGTCGACATTGGTTGAATACACTCAGGATCTTGCCAAGTTGAGTGAAGAGCCGAACCCATTGGATTTCGGCACCGTGAAACTACTGGAAAGCACTGGCAATACAGCTTCGCTGGAAATGACATTGCCCGATGGCACGGTGAATACTGAAGAGTTTTCCAAGGTGGAGAGCCGCTGGGTGCCGACCGAGCTGGCGAGCACTTGGGCCACAAATATCGCGGATACCAAGGCGCAACTCGAAGGCATTTCGCCCGAAGAGATGGCACAGAACAAGCCACAAATCATGGGCATGATCACTATGTTCGAAGGCATCTTGACTCAGATTGAAGCCGCGGAAACTCAAGAGCAATTCGACCAAGCACTGCAAGGTGCGATGATGCCAATCATGGGGCTCATGATGATGCAAGGCGGCATGGGCGGCGGTAGCGCCCCTGCAATGCCAGTCGCTCCGACGACGGCACCCTAAGTTGTTTTTTAGTGCAATCGTTTTGCTGAAGCTGACTCCAGCACTCGCGCTCGCTTGCGTTGCGGCCTCTTGGGCGCAGCCCAGCGCAGCTGTGCTGGATCAGCGCGCGCAATCCTGGAAACCGCAGCAAATGCAGGGCTCCGCCCAGCTTAGGATTGCGGAGATTGAGACGATTGTGCTGCCCGAGCAGCCGTCTGCCCAGCTGCGCGCTGCGGTCGACGACTTGTTGCTGCAGCTCCAAGCGCACACTGGGGCGGCCCCAAAACTAGTTTCCGAGGGGCGTCCGAAACATGCGCTTTATTTCGAGTTGCTGGCGGACGGGCGAGAAGGCGGCGCTTTTACCATTGCGCGTGAGCGCTCGCGCGTGACGATCCGCAGTGCGGAGCGGGCCGGCTGGAGTCATGCCTTGTATGCGATCATGGGCGAGCTCTTGGGCGCACGCTGGTATTGGGCAGGCGATTTGGGCTACGAATCTGTGCCAGTTACAAGCAGCTATTTCCCAAACCGAGCTTGGCGTGAGACACCCGCTTTTGTGCAGCGCCGGTTCTACCCCGTGAATACTGATTTCGCGCGTCGGAATCGCTTAAACTCCGTCTATTCCTTCAACCATAATTTAGCCAAAGTCTTTAATCGCGAACTGTTTGATTCGCAGCCCGAGTTGTTTGCGATGGTCAATGGATACCGCAAGCCACCGCGCGGCAGCGGTGGAACAGATCGGCAGCCGGACTTTACCCAGGCCGCCGCGGTCGAGGTCGCAGCTCAGGCCGCCTTACGGCATTTCGAGGCGAAGCCAGAGAGTCACAGTTTCTCGCTTTCGATTAACGACAATGTGCTCTTCGATACCAGCGAGCGAACTGAGGCCATAGTCAGCCCGCTGCGTTATTTTCGCGGGCGTCCCGATTACACCGATCTCGTTTTCGGCTTTATGAATCGTGTCGCAGAACGGGTCTTCGATCAAGCGGGGGCCTGGCAAACACCGTCAGGTGAGGACCGCTATCTGACCGCACTCTCCTATTATTGGACCGAGCCGGCGCCCAGCATACCCATTCACCCACGTGTCATGCCCGTGCTCACTTCAGACCGCGCGCAGTGGCACGACCCGGATTATCGTCAACAAGATCGAGCTTTGATTCGCGCATGGGTGGATTCCGGCGCCGAGCGGGTGGCGACTTGGGATTATTATTTTGGCGCCCCCTATCCTTACCCGCGTCAATTCAATCAATGGATCGCGGAGAGCCTGCAATATATGGCGGGCGAGGGGATTGATGTTTTCTTTTCGCAGTTGCCCTCCTTCTGGGGCCTGGACGGTGCCAAGGCATGGTTTAGTTCCGAGTTATTGTGGGATCCCCAGCAAGACGCCAGTGCCTTGCTGGATGAATATTACGACAATTTTTTTGGCCCCGCCTCACAGCCGATGCGTGCGTTCTACCAGACCGCCGAAGAGTATCGTAACCAACACGAGGGCCAGGCCGATTGGATTAAGCTCTACAAAGACGAAGCCAGCATTGCACTTTTTACACCTGCGATTTTGCAAGAGATGCGCGGCTATGTGCAGAGCGCGGCAGAGCTTGCCCGTGCGGCAAATGCTACGCCCGGGGCGGCTCCGTCGCGCTTTGAACAACGGGTGGAAGTAGTCTCGCAGGCCTTTCGTTTGACGGAGCTCTATGCGGACTTTGATCAGTCGCGTCGTGCATTAGTCGCCGCCTGTCTCGATCAAGTGGCCGCGGCACGCGTGGCCGCCTTACTTAAAACTTATCAAGCCGCCGATCGTGCCTATCGCGCTTACTTTGAGCATTATTTTGCGAATTCAGAGTATGCCCCTGCGCGGCGTCATCTAGAGCTCGAGCAATCCAATCCCGAGCGCTTGGCTCGCAGTGTGCTGGAGCGTGAGCAGGGTGCATTTGATAGCCTGTCTGAAGATCCAAAGCTACAACATCAGAGTCTGCGCGCTCGCAATTTTCTCGGGCCGCTGCTGCCCAAAGTCGCTGGATGGTTCCTGGATTATCGAGCCAGCGAGCACTTCAAGGTGGAAGCCAGCCTGCATGCACAGCAAGCCGATGCCGGGCTGCGCGTGTCGGGCGCCGATATCGTTTCGATCTTCCGCACCTTCCCCGTGGACTCGGGCGCTCGTTATGAATTCCGCCTACGCGGCAGCTGGCAAGTGAGCCTCGACAACCGGGCCAATGTGCATGTCGCCTGGCTCGATGCCGAAGGGCGCACGCTCGAGTCGGAAGTGCCGCTACGCCTGCCCATCGAGCATCGCGCCGAGCCCGCAGCGATTGCATTCGCTTTTGTCGCGCCGGAAAATGCCAGCGAGGTCCGCTTTCGAGTCGTGGTCTCGCGTCAATACCCCGGCGACTTCCTTGACTTAAGTGAACTCGACTTTGGTCGCCTGCGCTAGCCCAGCGGTAGTGAATTTTTCTGAATTCTACTTGCGACCTGTTGAGCTCAAAAGCTATCGTGGCAGGTTAAATCTGTACCGATGTCTTCGCGTTTATCCAGTCGTGTGTATAATACAGCCGCCCTTGAAGTGTGGTTTAATAATGTGGGCCTGGATTGGGAGCAGTCCTTCGCTCGGGAGACCTTGCGTCGGGGGCGCGAGATCTATCGCCAAGGGCAAATTTCAGGCGTCGAACTCGCCGATGACGAGGCGATTGTACATTGTCAATTCGCTCGCAAAGACACCTGCTACGCGGTGATTGAATGGACGGCTCAAGGGCCCAAAGTCCGCAGTTCGATCGACGACGACGCCTTGGGCGAGGCAGTGGCCGTTGGTGGCATTTATGAAATCGAAGAACTGATCGCCGACGAGATTGATCCCTTGCCCTACGAGCCCAAGCCCGCTGAAGCCGAGCAGGCCTCAGAGGATACGGCGGAAAGTGAGCCCGAAGTTCCTGTCGACGACACCCCCGCCCGTCGTTTGACGCCCCAGCTCGAAGGTCTGCGCTCAGGGCTCCGGTTGACCGCCTACTGGGTGAATGAAGACTTCTCTCGCGAGCCCGCCTTTCGCAGCGATGGGGTGCCCATGCACTCGTCGGAACGCGAGATTTTGGTGCGACTGACTGCGAAAGCGCGCGAGTCCGGCTTTCAGTTCCGCCGCGAGTCCAACGACTATATCCTTTACGACCCCGAGCGGATCGCGCCCTTTTTTAGCCATACGCTCAAACGTTGGGAGAATGTTTTTAGTTTTATAGACCTCGATCTCGAAGCGCAACGCATGGCGGAAGGCGTGCGGGAGGTCAAAGTGATCGGGCGCGTGGAATCCGCCGGCAAGGAGCAGATGCGGGTCGACTGGCGTTTGAAGTTAGGGCGCCAGTGGTTGGACCCCGAAGATGCCGAGCGACTGGCCAAAGCCGGGCGGGGCACGCATGTCGTGCGCGGGCTCGGGCTGGTGCGAATCGGCGAGGAACAGTCGGCTGCACTTGCGGAGTGGCGCGTGGCCGCGGCGACCAATCAGGAAGCCGCGCAAACCTGGCCGCGCTATATGGTCTTTTCCCTCTTTAGCGAACGCGGCGCAGAGCTCGACCTCGAAGAAGAACTGTCCGAATGGCGCAATCATTTGCTCGAGCAAGACTGCGACGACGAAAAAGCCCTGCCCGAATTTTTGCGCGACTATCAAGCGCAAGGCGTGCGTTGGATGGCGAAGCTGCGCGAACTCGGCTGCCATGGCTTATTGGCCGACGAGATGGGGCTCGGTAAGACTCTGCAGGTGTTGACGCTCTTGCAGTATTATCCTCACGCAGAGAAGGACAGTCTGATCGTATGCCCCGCCAGCGTGGTCCCAGTGTGGGAGAGTGAAGCGCGGCGCTGGTATCCAGAAATTCAGACAGAAGTCCTCTCCAGCGGAAACGACTTTTCTCAAAAGAGCTTAGGCGCGCCCCGGCTATGGATTGCGAGTTATACGCAGCTGCGCCGACATAAGCACTTGCTAGACGCCGCCCAATTTGGCTACGCCGTGCTAGATGAGGCGCAGCAGATTAAAAACCCCGACGCCAAGGTGACCCAAGCTTGCTGCTCGATTTCGGCCGAGTGCCGACTTGCGCTCACTGGCACACCGATCGAGAACCGCTTGTTAGACCTTTGGACGCTCTTTCGCTTTTTGATGCCAGGCTTGCTCGGCTCACGACGCCGCTTCGAGGAAGCGCTCGATTCCGAGAATACCAAATTTCGCGATAGCTTCGTCAAGCGCTTGCGGCAGCAATTGACCCCCTTCATCCTGCGCCGCCAAAAAGATAAGGTGGGCAAGGATCTGCCGCCCAAGGTCGAGATGGATCTCATTTGCCCCATCACTGCGCTGCAGCGGCAGACCTATGAGAATCTACTCGATCGAGGGCGAGATGAATTAGGCGACGACTTGCAGTCCGCCATGCAGACGCAGTCGATGCACTTCTTCTCCCTGCTCACGCGCTTACGCCAAGCCTGCTGCGATCCAGGACTCATCCCCGAGGTGCATGCCGACATTCAACAAAGCGGCAAAATACAAATGCTGCTGACACGGCTCGAAGATGCACTCAGCGGCGACGGCGCGCGCAAGGTCGTGATCTTTAGTCAGTTCGTGAGCATGCTCAAGCGCTTGAAGCCCCTGCTCAAAGAAGCCTTCCCCAAGGTGGCCCTACTCGAGTTGAGCGGGCGCACTAAGAACCGCTCGAAACCAGTCGATACCTTCCAGCAGACGAAAGGGCCCGCAGTGATCTTAGTCAGCTTACGAGCCGGGGGCACCGGTATCACACTGCATGCGGCCGATTATGTCTTCCTGCTAGATCCGTGGTGGAATCCCGCCGTCGAGAGCCAAGCAGTCGACCGCGTGCACCGCATCGGCCAAGATCGCCGCGTATTCGTGTACCGCATGATAACGCAAGGCACCATCGAAGAGCGCATCCAGCACCTTAAAAAGGAAAAACGCGAACTCTTCGAGAGCACCCTCGGTCACCTTGGTAGTGCCAAAGACTTGGCCGAGCACTTCGGAGACCTCGAAGAACTCGCAAAGTTACTGCCGCCCGAAAGCTAAGCTTTCTAGTCGATGGAGCATTCGATGTTCAATGTTGGACCCATGCTTCGCCTAAAGGCTACGCAGGGCAAGCAGTTCGACGTTCCCAGTGTTCCCGCTCCGCTCTTACATAACATCCTCAGCGCTATTCGGCCGCTTTGAACCTTCAACATGCAGATAGATTCGCGTCGTCTCCCGCGTAAAAGGCTGCGCCTTAGCCCAACGGGGGAAACGTATAGTTTTCATGGCAAGCACAATTGGTGCTCAAAAAAGCGCCAAATAGGAGGGGGGACTCAGCGAGTGCACGAATCGTCGGAAACATAATCTTGATATCACACATCATTTTGACTTACCTACCGACCATCCAGTCGACCGTAATCCCCCGATAGGACTAAAGCCTCAGCTATACAAATCAAACGGTTCCATCGAAAAATACCTCACAATCAAACAAGACACCACCCCTAGTTATCATTCACTCAGTGAATGATACAACACTGTTCACTAAATAAAAAATGGATAAGATCATAGACCTCATCTCTCAACCCTGGCTAGGGACACTTCTGGGCATAACAGGTCTGGTCGCGGCAGTTTTCTTTTTTCGCAAATCACGGAGAATTACCCGCTTAGCCTACCAGAGAGATTCTGTCTCGCTGGTAGGAGGAGCTGATGCAGCATTTCCCGAAGAATTGTCGATCCAATACTCAGGTAAGGTTGTCCCCCGAGTAACTGCTGAAAAAATCGTAATGTGGAATAGTGGGAATACGACCATAGGAGCTAGGTAGTGTTTTTAATTAACGCGATTAGTATAACGTAAATTTAATGATCTTAACACTTGCAACTTTGTTTACAAATTTCAGCTTTAGTAGCTGTCATGCAACAAGATCGAATACATCTGAACGACGAGGCCTGGTCAGGCTTAAAAAAATTAATGATTTCCGCAGTACGCTAACGGGGATCCAGCGCCGAGGCCCCAAGCCCCAAAACGATCGTGAAATGCTGGAGGCGATGCTTTGGATCCTCCGAACAGGAGCACCTTGGCGGGATCTCCCCAAAAGTTTTCCCTCTTGGGAATCGGTTTACTCCCGGTTCCGCAGGTGGACGGAACTCGGCCTGTGGGCTCATTTGCTCGCCTATTTCCGAAGTGAGTTGGCCGACGAAGAATACCTGATGATCGACAGTTCCGGTGTCCGCGTGCATCAAGACGCCTCGCGTGTGAAGGAGGCAAACTTCCAGCAAGCAATGGGTAGGAGCAAAGGCGGTCTATCGACGAAGATCCACATGGCTTGCGACGGCTTGGGATACCCTCTGGGCTTCATACTCACAGGGGCGGAGCGGCACGA
>NZ_JARXHW010000057.1:0-25192 GCF_031127805.1 Thalassobacterium maritimum
AGTCGCCCCAAACGTAGCAGGGTTGCTTTAGCGCCCTGTTTCCATGCCGAGCCGCTTTCAAAACACCAAATCGGGCGCTAAAGCAACCCGACTACAGCAAGCAACAACATTCCAACATTCAGAGTTGGACCTTCGACGTTCGACGTTCAAAGTTCTTCTCCACATGAAATCTCTTTACCTACTCGACGGCATGGCGCTGGCCTATCGCGCGCACTTCGCCCTGATTCGCAGCCCCATTTACACCAGCAAAGGCTTCAACACCTCGGCCATCTTCGGCTTCACCGCCACTCTGATCGATCTGATCACCAAGCAAAAGCCGAGTCACCTCGCGGTGGTCTTCGACACCTCCGCCCCCACCGAACGCCACATTTTACACCCCGAGTATAAGGCGCAACGCGAAGCCATGCCAGAAGACCTGGCCGCCGCACTGCCCCACCTCTCGCGTGTCGCCGAAGCCTTCGGCATTCCTGTGCTCAAAATGGATGGTTACGAGGCCGACGACATTATCGGCACCCTCGCCCACCGCGCGGAAGCGGACGGCTTCGACGAAATTTACATGGTCACCCCCGACAAGGACTTTGGCCAACTAGTCACCGATAAGATCAAAATGTATCGCCCCGGCCGCAAAGGCGACGGCGGCGAAATCCTCGGCGTCGAGGAGATCAAAGAAAAATGGGGCATCACCCGCGTCGACCAAGTCATCGACATGCTCGGCCTCTGCGGCGACGTCTCCGACAACATTCCCGGCGTGCCCGGCATCGGCCCCAAGACCGCCGAGAAACTACTGGCCAAATATGACACTGTCGAAGGCCTGCTCGACCACGTCGATGAGCTCAAAGGCAAACAACAGGAAAAAGTCCGCGACAACGCCGACCAAGCCCGCCTCTCCAAAAAGCTCGCCACCATTCAACTCGATGTTCCCATCGATTCCGACTGGGACGCCATCCAGCTGGAAGCGCCCGACCAGGAAAAGCTAATCCCGATCTTTGCCGAATTCGAATTCCGCACCCTCGGCAAACGCATCTTCGGCGCCGACTTCTCCGTGCAAGCCGCCGCCACCGACCTCGTGCTCATGAGCGAGGACGACGAGAAAGCCGCCAAGCAAGACCCGGGATCGCAAATCTCCGGCTCCGCCATGAGCCCGTCGAATGGATTTGCTGCGTCCGAGTCAGTCGACCCACAACTGGCCCTCATTCCCGAGATCGCCTTCAAAAAGTTCGGCGACCTCAAGACCGACTACCGCATCGTCAAAACCGATGCCGAACTAGCCGAGCTCGTCGCCAGCCTCACAGCAGCCAAAGCATTCGCCTTCGACACCGAGACCACCGGGCTCAATCCCCGCGCCGCGCAACTCGTCGGCATGTCTTTCTCCACCCAGCCACACAGCGGCTACTGGGTACCCGCCAGCGAAGCCGCCCTGGCCGCGCTGCGCCCGGTCTTCGCCGACGCCACACTCACCAAAATCGGTCACAACCTCAAATTCGACCTCTCCATCTTAGAGGAAAGCAACGTCCCCGTCGCCGGTCCCTGCTACGACACCATGCTGGCCCACGCGCTCATCGACCCTGAACAGCGCCACAACCTCGACACGCTCTCCGAGGACTTTCTCCAATACTCCCCCATTCGTTTCAGCGAGCTACTGCCCGACGCCCAAAAAAACGAGTCGATCGACTACTCCGGCGTCGCCGAAAAGGACCTCGCCCACTACGCGATCGAGGACGCTGACATCGCGCTGCAACTCTGGCAAACCTTCGAGCCCAAGCTCAAAGAAAGCGGCCAGGCCAAAGTCTTTTACGACATCGAAGTGCCCCTACTGCCCGTGCTCGTCACCATGGAGCGTGAGGGCATCCGCATGTGCGAAGACACACTCGCCGCCACCGGTGCCTCACTCGAAAGCCACATCGCGCAACTACAAGCCGACATCTACCAAGTCGCCGGCCACGAGTTCAACCTCAACTCTCCCAAGCAACTCGGCGAAGTTCTTTTCAACGAACTCAAACTCGTCGAAAAGCCCAAGAAGACCAAGACCGGACAGTTTGCCACCAACGAGCAAGTGCTCTCCAGCCTCGCACCCAAGCACCCAATCGTCGCCGACCTCTTGGAATACCGCCAGCTCACCAAACTCAAGAGCACCTACATCGACGCCCTGCCCAACTCAGTCGACGCCAAAACCGGCCGCGTGCACACCCACTATGGCCAAGTGCAAACCGCCACCGGCCGCCTCTCCTCCAACGATCCCAACCTGCAAAACATCCCCGTGCGCAGCCCCAAGGGCCGCGAGATCCGCAAAGCCTTTGTGCCGCGCGAAGGTTGGAAACTCCTCGCCGCCGACTACTCACAAATCGAGCTACGCATCCTCGCCGCCCTCACCGGCGACGCCGGCCTGCTCAACGCCTTCAAAGAAGGGCAAGACATCCACACCGCCACCGCCGCCAAGATCTTTGGCGTCACACCCGAAGACGTCACCCGCGACCAGCGCAGCACCGCCAAAATGGTCAACTTCGGCATCCCCTACGGCATCTCCGCCTTCGGCCTAGCCCAGCGCCTCGGCACCGTCAGCCGCAAAGAAGCCCAAGAAATAATTGATAATTACTTCGCCCAATTCCCCGGCATCCCCGGCTACATGGAAGCACAAAAAGAAAGCGCCCAAAAGAAAGGCTACGTCGAAACCAAGTGCGGACGCCGCCGACACCTACGCGACATCAACTCCGGCAATGGCACCATCCGCGCCGCCGCCGAGCGCAACGCCATCAACATGCCCATCCAAGGCACCGCCGCCGACATGATCAAGATCGCCATGGTGCGCATTCAAAACGCCATCCAAGAAGCCGGCCTCAAAAGTCGCATGCTACTCCAAGTGCACGACGAACTCGTCTTCGACCTAGAGCCCAGCGAAGAAGCCCAACTGCGCGAAATCGTCACCCAAGGCATGGTCGGCGCACTGGAACTCGCCTGCCCCATCGAAATCGAAATCGGCCTAGGCGACAACTGGCTCGAAGCACACTAAGATTTTGGGGAAGCAGTTGGACGTTCACAAGGCTTCGCTAGCTAAACACCGCCTTACGCAGCCCCCGAATCACAGCCAGGTCGCCCCATTCGGCCCCCTTCAGTCGATTCATCTTCGGAGGATGTCGGCGCTGGCGCTCCATTTGCCAAGCCGCAGCGTAACTCCTCACAAATTCCGCAGAACCCAAGATCGCACCATCGGTAAAATAGCGCACCCGGCAGCGCAAAATCGCCGCTTTCGGCAATAAGCCATCCTCCTGCTCCAAAACACGCAGAGCCTCCTCACGTGCAATGGTAGCACCCCCCTTCGAACTCGCCGCACTGCCCTGACCAAAGAGTAGAAGACGATGCGCCCGCAGCGGGTCCGTATCATGATCGCCCCAGATACGGCGCAAGCCCTCGATCGCAGCGGACACGCCCGAGACCGCCTCCGCATAGCCACAGAAGCGATAATCCTTCGGATCCTCCACCAAACCAGCCCGCACTGGATTCAAGTCAATATAGGCAGCCATCGTTTGCAGAGGGTTCCCCCGCCCCTCGACCAAGACCGACTTAAAACGGTCCGCCCACAGCGTGCCATAACGATTATGGTTACGGTTATACCACACAGAGAAGCGCTGCTTCACCGCCTTCATATATTCAGAAATATCCCCCATCCGGGCCAGTAACTTACGCCGCGTCTCCTGAGCGTCCTCCGAATTCGCAGCCAACTCAGCGCGCAGCACCTTAATCGAGTCCGACTGATACGGAGTCGGCTTAGGATACAGCACCTGATAACGACGCAGCAACTCCGCATCATCCACATTTTGTTCCGAAGGCACCCGCAGCAGCACATGAAAGTGATTCGACATGATGCAATAAGTCAGCACCTCCACCCCACAGAAGTCAGCCAACTGCCAAATCATCTTACGCAGCACCTCCTTCTCACGATCCTTAAAGAGCCGCTCACCGTTCACCACACGCGTCATACAATGGTAAGTCGCCGCAGCCCCCTCAACTTTAGTTCGACGTATTCGTTTCATAACTCCCCTTCAAACAATAGCTTGCCCTCACATAACTCAAGCAGTCAACCTAATTCTTATAGCCTGGTTCTATATTATGAAATAGCGACTTGGCAAATGTTGGGCTTTTGATTATCAGTTGGGTTCTCATGCAAATTACATCTCAAGACCTGCGACTGATCGAAAAGTATAACCGCCCGGGGCCTCGCTATACGAGCTACCCGCCTGCGAATCACTTTCGAGAATACGAGGACTACGCGCCTTTGATGGCTGGAGTGGAACATGGTGATGCACCGCTTTCACTGTATTTCCACCTGCCCTTCTGTGAGACGCTGTGCTGGTTTTGTGGCTGTCACCAGATTACGACTCTGGATCGTAATCGGGGAAGTGATTACCTGGACTTGCTGGAAAGAGAACTTGAAATCTTTGCTCAACATCTGCCCGCGGGACGCGAGGCGGTGCAAATGCACTTCGGGGGCGGCACGCCTAACTTCTTCACCTCGGCCCAAATTGACCGTTTGGCGAGCATGATCGACCGACACTTTACTTTTTCCCATGATGCGGAAAAATCAGTTGAGCTGGACCCGCGTCGACTGAATCGGGAACACGTGGAGGCGTTTGCTCGCATGGGGCTGACCCGCGCCTCTTTTGGCGTGCAGGACTCCAACCCTGAAGTGCAAAAGGTGATCCACCGACTACAACCGCAGGCGATGAATGTGGAAGCGATGCAAATGTTGCGCGACAATGGTTTTAACTCGGTCAATCTGGACCTGATCTACGGTCTGCCACTTCAGACCTGCGACAGTTTCTCGGCAACCCTGGATGAAGTGCTGGAACTGAAGCCTGACCGATTCGCGATTTTTAACTACGCACATGTGCCCTGGATGCGACCTGCCCAAAAGCTACTGGAGAAAGCTGGTCTGCCGGATGCGGAAACTAAAATGCAGCTGCTGAAACTTTGCATCGAACGCCTGACTGCCGAAGGCTATGTCTATATAGGTATGGACCACTTTGCCCTGCCCGACGATGAATTGGTGCAAGCGCAACGTGAGCAGTCACTGCAACGCAACTTCCAGGGCTATAGCACCCGTGCGGGTGTCGAAATTTGTGGCTTTGGTATTTCTAGTATTTCACAAGGCTCGGTTGGCTTTCACCAAAACGTGAAAGATCTTGAAAGCTACCGGGCGTGCCTATCACAAGGCAAGCTACCGATCACCAAGGGCTATGAGTTGACGGACGAAGACCGCATGCGGGCGGACGTGATCATGCGACTGATGTGCGACCTTTCACTCGATTTTGGCGCCATGTCTGAAAAATGGAATGTCAACTTCGAGTCACACTTTGCCGAGGCTTTAAAGCAACTGGCTGAGCCAGCAGAGGATGGGCTGCTGGTCTGGACGGATCGCGGATTTGCTGTCACCGAGCGTGGCCGCCTTTTTATTCGAAATCTTGCCATGTGCTTTGACGCTTACCTAGACCCTGCGGTCGCAGGCCGCTATTCTAAAACAGTTTAACGATCACAATGGAGCTGAGCGCCTCCAAGGGCTACTTGTATGCAGCTTGAACACGCGAATAACGTCAAATAAGACAGTCAAATTCTTCACTAGAAAGCGTTATTGAAATAAATTTATAGATTTTTTTGAGACGTCGTTAATTCAGAAAATACAAAATTTCGAATTCGGGCTCAGCTAAGAGATAGCGTGCCTTAGAGCACAATTGCACTCACTAAATTAGGTAACGGTATCGAACTGATAGAGGCGTCGAATCCACTCCCCGGGCAAATAATACCCTTGATCCCGACGAGGGGGACGCCTCTAGACTAGTGACATCGACGAAATAGAACTACAGATTCCCGACTCCCTGGACGGCTCATCAATCAATCGATTGGTTGCGCAGAGCCCGCCCCTGGACACGAACTCCACTTATTGCAACCTTTTGCAATGTATTCACTTTTCGGATACATCTATAATTGCAAAAAAGCTGGGTGAACCCGTGGGCTTTGTTTCTGGCTACATGATTCCACGCAAAGCCTGCACTCTGTTCATCTGGCAGGTCGTAGTCAGCGCGGAAGCACGTGGGCAAGGCTTAGCCTTGCGAATGCTGCGTGAGCTTTTGCAACGCGGACACAGCGAGGAGGTGCGTTTCCTGGAGACAACAATCACCAAAGAGAACGAAGCTTCGTGGGCACTCTTTCGCAAATTGGCGAAAGAGCTGAGTGCAAAGCTGGAGGTATCTGTAGCCTTCGACAAAGAGACTCACTTTTTCGGTGAGCACGAGACCGAGCATTTAGTGCGCATTGGTCCGTTCAATTAATTTATTAACCAATAATAAACATGAAAATATTCGAAGAACTCGAATCCGAGGTGCGTAGCTATGCACGTAACTTCCCGCGTCTGTTTAAACGGGCGGCGGGTGAATTCATATACGATGAAGACGGGAATGAATACATTGATTTCCTAGCCGGAGCGGGTGCGCTCAATTATGGACACAACCACCCCGTCTTTCGCAAGAAATTGATTGAGTACATTGAGTCCGAGGGCATCACTCACAGTCTGGATCTGCACACTGATGCCAAAAAAGAATTTTTAGAGGCATTTAAGCAGCATATTTTAGAGCCACGCAAACTGGACTATACGTTAATGTTTACTGGCCCGACAGGAACCAATGCTGTGGAGGCCGCGCTCAAAATTGCGCGTAAAATCACAGGTCGCTCACATGTAGTTTCTTTCACCAACGGGTGGCATGGGCAAACTTTAGGCGCGCTTTCGGCCACTGCAAATTCGCATCACCGCAATGGTGCGGGCATTGCTCTGACGGGAGGCCACCGCATTCCTTACGACGGTTATTTAGGCGACGAAGTCGACACCACTGAATATTTGGACAAGGTGCTGACAGACAGTAGCAGCGGAGTAGATTTACCCGCGGCGGCTATCGTAGAAACGGTGCAAGGCGAAGGCGGCGTAAACTATTGCAGCATGCAATGGTTACAAAGTCTGGCCAAGGTTTGCAAGCGCCATGGCGTGCTCTTGATCGTGGATGACATTCAAGCGGGCAACGGACGCACCGGTGACTTCTTTAGTTTTGAATTTGCAGGCATTGAGCCAGACATCGTGACGCTCTCGAAATCGTTGAGCGGCTATGGACTACCTTTTGCTATGTTAATGTTTAAGCCGGAGTATGACAAATGGACTCCAGGTGAACACAACGGCACCTTCCGCGGGAACAATCATGCATTTGTAACTGCAAAGTCGGCACTCGACACCTATTGGGCCGACGGCGAGTTTGCCCGTGAGATTAAGGAAAAGGGAAATTATATAGCTGGACGCCTCGACAAGATCGTCGAGAAGTATGGCGATGGCAATTTCACGGCCAAGGGTCGTGGCATGTTTCAGGGCATCAATTGTGTCAGCAGTGAGATTGCAAGCCAGATCTCACGAGCAGCCTACAAGCGCGGTCTGATCATTGAAACCAGCGGCACCGACGATCAAATTATAAAGCTACTTTGCCCGTTGACCATCTCACAGGAATCACTGGCGAAAGGGATCGATATTATCGAAGAATCGATTCAGGAAGTCTGCGCCGCCCATGGTGAAATCCCCGACGATCCGTGTTACTTCGACGACGTAGTCGTCGAATCGAAAGAAGAATCGCAGCATATCATCGCATAATCATGATCGTACGTAATTTAAAGCAAGCAGCCGACGAGGGGCGTAAGATCGTCTCTCCCGACGGGAACTGGGATAGCACACGCATGTTGTTGCAAGACGACGGCATGGGCTTCTCCTTTCACATCACCACGATTTATGCAGGTGCCGATTTTGATATGCACTATCAGAATCATCTGGAATCAGTCTATTGCATATCCGGAGAAGGAGAAGTGCAATCACGTGAAGACGGGCAAGTTCATGCGATCGCTCCCGGCACACTCTATGTCTTGGACAAACACGATCGGCACACGCTACGAGCCAAATCAGAGATGAAGATGGCCTGTGTGTTTAATCCGCCGCTGCATGGCACCGAGGTGCACAATGCAGAGGGAGCTTACGAATTAGAGGCCGCTCCAATTCAGCAGGGCTGAGCCCTCCCCTCCGATGATCCTCAGTTTTCTGCTATTCCTCGCGGCATTCGTAGTGATTGGCGTTAGTTCTGTGCGGCACAGTCGCGGCACCAAGAAGGACTACTATCTGGCAAGCTCATCAGTGGCTCCGTCCTTGGTCGGCCTGTCCGCCGTGGCGACGAACAATAGCGGCTACATGTTCATTGGCGTGATTGGCTACACCTACGCAACCGGCTTGGCGGCGATCTGGCTAATGATCGGATGGATCGCAGGCGACTACATCGCCTCGACCTTCATCCATGCCCGCCTACGGCGAGCAACCGCCCACACCAAGGAGGTCAGCTTTGCCGGCGTGCTGAGCCGCTGGGGTGGCCGCGAAGATGTGAGCTTGCAGCGCATCTGCGCGATCATATCGCTCGTGTTTCTACTCGCTTACGCCAGCGCGCAACTGGTCGCTGGCAGCAAGGCCTTGCACGTGCTCTTTGGCTGGCCTACCTATGCCGGAGCAGTGATCGGCGCCATCCTAGTCGTCGTGTACTGCCTAGCAGGCGGTATACGCGCCTCAATCTGGACAGATGCCGCACAGTCTGTGGTGATGATCTGTGCGATGACGATGATGCTAGTCGTCGGCATTCACAGCTTCGGCGGCATCGAGGGCGCGATCACAAAGATGGAAGCGATCGATGGCTATTTAAATTGGTTCCCACAAGATCTCGCCCTCCCCGGACTGGCGGGCGGGCTCCTATTCGCCATAAGTTGGGCTTTTGCGGGCTTTTCTGTAATAGGGCAACCGCATGTGATGGTGCGCTTTATGACACTGGACAACCCTGGCCAAATGCGTCGCGCGCGGGCTTGGTATTACCTCTGGTTTCTCGCCTTCTATCTAATGGCAACGGGCGTAGGCATGCTTTCGCGCATTTACATTCTCGATCCCGGCAATTTCGATGCAGAGCTCGCCTTGCCCACCATGGCGCAGCAGATGCTTCCCCCCTTTGCCGCGGGGATTGTGCTGGCGGGGATCTTCGCTGCGACCATGTCCACGGCCGACTCGTTGATCTTAAGCTGCTCTTCCGCGCTGACGCACGACTTGCTGCCTGGGAAAATCGAGAACACCAAAATCCTCAAGCTCGGAACCGCCTTGATTACCTTAGCCGCACTGGCTTGGGCCTTGCTCAACAAACAAAGCGTTTTTAACTTAGTCATCATGGCTTGGTCCGGACTCGCAAGTGCTTTTGCACCGCTACTGATCTACCTCTGTCTCGGCGCACAGCCCAGCCGACAAGGATCCGTAATTGCGATTTTCGGAGGGCTCGGAACGGCACTACTTTGGCGATTCTTGGGATGGCATGCCACCATCTACGAAGGCATGCCCGGGATCTTAATTGGCTTACTCATTCTAGTGATTGATGGGCGACTCTCAGCAGCAGCTCGCAACGAATCATTAACAGAAAAAGAAACATACACATGACACAGCACACAGTCGAAAAGATCGGGGGGACTTCTATGAGTCAATATGCCTCGGTGCGTGATAACATCATTCTGCAAGGTCGCCCGAAGGTCGACGCGTTCAATCGAATCTTTGTGGTATCCGCATACAGCGGCATCACCAATCGCTTGCTCGAGCACAAAAAAAACGGGCAGCCCGGCATTTATGGGCTCTTTGCTAAAAGCATGCAAAGCGAGGGCTGGAAGGCAGCGATCACAGACTTAAGAAACGAAATAAAGCGCATAAATGCCGAGTTGTTTGCGCATTCAGATTCCTTGCAGGAAGCGAATCAATTCATCGAGCAACGTATCGACGATGCCGAAAGCTGCCTGGACGGGCTGTTGCAACTATGTGGGCACGGGCACTTCGAGCTCGGCTCGCACCTCGAAACCGTAAGGGAAATGCTGGCGAGCTTAGGTGAAGCACACAGCGCATGGAACACCGCACGCTTGCTAAACGAAGATGGGATCGCCGCGCGCTTCATTGATTTAACCGGCTGGCAAACACAGCGCCATATCACACTGGATGAACGCATACAAGAGGCCTTCGCTGATTTGGATTTGAGTGAAGCGTTCCCCATCGTGACCGGCTACGCGCATAGTCAGCGTGGTTTAATGAAATCATTTGATCGCGGCTACAGCGAGATGACTTTCAGTCGACTAGCAGTACTCACACAAGCGCGCGAAGCGATCATTCACAAAGAATTTCATTTGAGCAGTGCCGACCCCGGCATCGTCGGCGAGCAAAACGCAGAGCCAATCGGGCGCACCAATTACGATGTCGCCGACCAATTGGCCAACCTCGGCATGGAAGCGATCCATCCGCGTGCGGCGAAGGGCTTACGCAAAAACGACATCGCGCTAGTGGTAAAAAACACATTTGAGCCACAGCACCCCGGCACACTCATCACCACCGGCTTCACGCGCGAGCGGGCACAGGTGGAAATCATCACCGGGTGCACCGACATCTATGCCTTCACCCTATTTGATCAAGACATCGCGGGCAACTTCCATGAGTATGATCAAGACATCGTAGAAACGATTCAGCAGTGCAAAGCACATATCGTATCCAAGGGCGTGAATGCCAACACCATCACTCACTACATCAATGCCAACTTGCAAACAATTAAGCGCATTCGCGCACGACTGCTCAAGCGTTACCCCGATGCCGAGATCGATCAACAGCGCGTCGCCTTTGTTTCCGCAATCGGCAGCAATATGACAATTCCCGGCATCATGGCGCGCGCCACTGGTGCACTCTCGGCGCATAACATCAATATTCTAGCCACTGGCCAATCGATGCGACAGGTAGACATCAACTTTATAGTGAAAGAGTTAGATTATGAGGCAACCATACGC
Source organism: Thalassobacterium maritimum (assembly GCF_031127805.1). Classification (NCBI taxonomy): domain Bacteria; kingdom Pseudomonadati; phylum Verrucomicrobiota; class Opitutia; order Puniceicoccales; family Coraliomargaritaceae; genus Thalassobacterium; species Thalassobacterium maritimum. The sequence continues at coordinate 10,909 of NZ_JARXHW010000057.1, forward strand.
AGTTTGCACCGCGTCTTAGTCGAAGAAGACGTACCTCGCGGCTCTATCGCCAATGCGGCTTAAGCACAATTAATGATCTCAATGATAAAGCAGACTCCATTCTACGCACACTGGGCCTTAGTCTTGGCGCTCACATTATTGGGCTCGGTCATTGCCAGCGCTCAGGACTTCGACGGGCCCGCGTCGACGATGGACCCTACGTCATCCCAAGCGAGCTATACAGATACCATCGAATCGCTGGAGGAGCCACTCTACTCCCCTTTCATTGAGCGCTATGTCTTGGACGAGTTAAAAACACTGCGCAGCGAGATGGCCGCACAGAAACATGAACTCATGCAACAGATCCTCGACCGCGAGCACAATTCCGTAGACCGCGCGGTCGCATATTCCACTGACACGGTAACTTACTTCTTTTATCTCATAGCGGGGGTCTCTTCCATTCTGGTGATCATGGGCTGGTCGTCGATGCGCGACGTGCAGAAGCGTATTCAAGTGGCCGCTGAAGGTCGCGTAACGAAGCTGATCGACGTGTATGAAACACGACTCGAAAAGCTCGAACGCGTAGTCAAACAGAAGACACAACACATCGAAGAGAACCGCGAAGAAATTGAGCGCACCCAAGACATACAAGCACTCTGGTTACGAGCGGGGCAAGAAAACAGCCCCGCGCAGAAGATTGCGCTCTATGATGAAATCCTGAAACACAACGCACAAGACGTAGAAGCTCTCACCTATAAAGCACACTCCGTGTTGCAACTAGACGAACCGCAATGGGCAGCCAACCTGTGCACCCAGGCGCTCGACATCGATGCCGAAAACAGTCAGGCGCATTACCAACTCGCGCGTGCTTATTGTACCATGGGCTATAGTGATGAAGCGATCCAATCACTACAGCGAGCGATTCATTTCACTGAATCTTATCGAGCAGAGCTCGGGAGTGATGAGGCACTCAAACCCATGGCAAGTTTGCCTGAGTTTCAGAAATTATTGTCGAATGCTTAATTTTTAATCTGATTGATGATCGGTGTATATTTTTCTCTGAGTGCGTCCGCACCGGCTTGTCGACCAGTAGCTTCAAGGTACTGCATGTAAGTTTCAAACCCTTCGACTCCAGGTTGCCCATGCGTAAGTGAGGCATGGAAGGGGCCACCTTCGCGAATCACAGTCCACAGCGGGTCCACTACGTCGTTTCCAGTTAAAGCCATTTTCTGCATTTGCGCATCGTGCCACCTGGACAGGCGCCATTGGCCTTCACGGCAAAGCTCCGGATGATCTAGTGCCAAGTCGTTTTGCTCGTGTGGATCCGCTTCAAGGTCGTGCAGCATTTCCTGAGGGAAAAGATGGAAACCATCGTGGTAAGTGCGCGTATAAAGCCATTTCCCCCAGCGGACTGAGCGCTGGCAAACATGGCAGCATTGGCTAATCGTGACTTCATCGCGCCCCATATCCAAGCCCTCCGTAATGGCCGGAGCATAGGACTCACCATCCCAAATTGCTTGTATTTTACCTCCAAGCAATTCCATGACTGTTGGAGCAAAATCGAGATTGTAATGAAACTGACTATTGCGAATACCTTTAGCACCGCCTGGATATTTAATAATCAATGGAACGCGGCAGGTAATGTCATCAGCGGTGCCGTGTTCACCGTAAAGACCCCATTCTCCTAAATTTTCACCGTGATCAGCTGAAATCACAATCATGGTATCGTCGTAAACACCGGCCGCTTTCAGGTCTTCCACGATGCAAGCAATTTGATCATCTACGTAGCGGACTCCCATGTCATAGCCGTCGATCACTTGACGCACGGACTCACGGTCAGTTGCTTTACCAGGATGACGAGGATACGCGGGATGACCATTGCCAGTATACATATCGATTTCATGTGCACAGTGCGGGCCCACTTTCTGATTGTTGGCTTCGATCACCTCATCGGATAACCATTCAGGCAGTGGTTCATTCTCAAACTGATTTTCGATGTTCAAGGGCACACGATAAGGGGTGTGGGGGTCCCAATAGTTAATATGCAAATACCAGTTATCCTTCGAAGCATTATCAGCCATCCATTTACTGACGACAGGTTGCACAACTTCGGCGGATTCAGCACCACCTTGCCCGGTGTTATGTATTTCGTTGAAGCCAGCATAAAAATGCCATGCCGCATGACGTTGACCGAAGGGGCTGATCATTGCAGTGTGATAATTGAGATGTTGCAACTGACGAGCGAGTCCGTGTTCATCAAAATTGTCGCGGAAGCCGCGCTGACTTCCTTCAATTTTGGGTTGAGCCGCGGTGCCTCCATGCCCCACAACGCCAGTTTGTATTCCGAAACGCCCCGAGTAGAACGCAGTGCGTGATGGGAGGCAGGGTGCATCGGGTGTATAACAACGATCAAAGACGACGCCCTCTTTAGCAATCTGGTCGATCGCTGGACTGGTGTTGCGATGATAGCCGTAGCACCCTAAATGATCTGGGCGTTGACTGTCGATATCGATGTATAGTATGCGCATAGTTACTGTTTGAGCGTTTGAGTTAGGGATTGAATGATAAATTCAGGTTCGTTTGCCCGTGAGAAGTGGTATACTTCAGCGACTGCAAGCACGCCGAGAAATGACAAATCATCGGGGTCAAAAGCTGCAGCGGCAAATCGACGAACTCCATTGGAGTTAAAAGGAAGATCGTAGGCTGTTTGTTGCGACTTTGCGTGACGGATACGTTTTTGTATTTCCTCGCGGTCGATCGGACAGAGGATTCCATTGGCTGTATAATGCTGACTCTTCTTTAGCGGCGGAGCTTGTGAAGCAAATGCGTGGCCGACACAAATAACCGCTTCAAACTCAGTGTGCCAGTCACGTAGGAAGCCCGGTCGAGCTTGAACGCAAAGCTCAGTTTCAGGATTAGTTTGATGGATGAGCTGCATGCCGTCGCAGGTGGGTTCATACCATTCGACAGTGCAATCGGTGGATGCAACTAGCATTGCCATGCGTGCTTTCAGCGAATCACGAAAGCGCTCGATCGGCGATTGTAGAGGCTGGAGTCGAAAGAGTGCCTGATACCGCTTTTCCGGAATCTTGCGAACGATTCCCATTTGTTCCAAGGTGGCCAAGAGGCGGAGTGTGGACGCTTTTGGGGTCTCTAATTGTCGACTAATCTGGTCCAGGCTCATTGATGAATGGCCTTCGAGTAGCTGTAGCAAGCGTAAGCCACGCTCCAATGCAGGTGCACTTGCTTCTACGCGATCAGACGAGGATTTAATTTCCATATTTGAAATTAATTTCAAATATGGAAGAACACTGCAAGTTTATTCTAAAACTTGTAGCTCAGGGATTGCCCAAAGACGTAGGCAGTCTTCCAGCTAGAGCCGCCGACTGCGCGTTTGGATTGTGTCATTAGATACAATGACAGTTTACTGCGCTCGCTAATTTTGAAGGTGGTCTTGATGGGGATGAAGCGATTTTCAAATATTTCGTCTGTATCATAGCGAACGAATACTTCAGTGCTGGCACCGATCCCCACAAGCCGACCATAATCTTCCAATTTGTAATCCAGCCCGAAACGATGCCGCGAGATCCAGTAGTCGTCGCTGCCTTCAATTTCACGCAGGCCCAGCACGTGACGCATGCTGAACTTGAGATTGTCACTAAGCTGCCAGTGTGGACTGGCGTGAAGCCAGAAAATATGCAGCCGCCCATAATCATCCCCACAATCACTACGAATGTCCTCCAACAAATAAGTCGCGCCTAAATCCAGATTGGGGTGCACTTTATACTGCACCGTCGGGAAGAGCAGCCATGCCCCAAGGAACTTACCTTCATCGAATAGCCGACTCTGGGCTCCCGCAGTGATGCGCCAGTTATCATCTTCGTAGGCATTGATACTGAGCGACTGCCAGAGACGGACATCGCCGTCAAATTCAGCATTCAGAACTTGTACTGCTGACAATAAACCACCACAGATAAGAACGAGAGTGGTGTAAACACGGAAACTGTACTTAAAAATCATTCCTCCGAAATGAAGAACTCCTCGAATACATCAACACATCTTATCTTAATGCGATGTAGTATTAGATAGAATTATCAAACACATGAAAGCTTGCCCCTGTCATTTGCAAAACAGCCGCTTGCATCTAGAATCCCCGAGTATGCGTCTTTTCTACTACTGCCTCACCTTCACCCTCACCGCATCGCTAAGTGCCAACCAAGTTCGTGAGTTTTGGTTCAACGGCGCAGAGATCAACCGCTACGAACTAACTCAAACACGCTACGGAGAGTCTCACCCAGGGCACGTCGAATTCATCTACGTCACCGAACCCTTCCTAACCGATGTCCAGGTTAAGAACGAATCCGGGGGGCAGCCATCGACTGACGTGCTCAAGCTCAACGCTCTGCGCACTTTTAACACCGGGATCTACAGCTACCGCACCATGAGCAGCACCTTTCAACCGATCGACTTGGAAAAATACCCCCGGGCGCTCAAAACAAACACCAGTGTACAGGACTGGTGTGGCCAATCTTTTTCACAATTGAACCGAACAGCACAAGGCTGGCGTGGCGAACTGCGCTCCTACTTTCAAAGTGAAGCCGATCAAAACTTTGAACTTCGCGATGCCCTACTCGAAGATGCCGTATGGCTCAAGCTACGCCTCTCGCCTCAAAGCCTTCCCACGGGGCCCATCCAAATCATACCGAGCGGTGTGCATACCCGATTCGCCCATAGCCCGGTCCACATAGAACGCGCCACTGCAGAACGTATCACTCAAGGGGCAATGAGTCGCTATATCATCCGCTACGAAAACATCGATCGAGAACTACACATCAACTATGAAACAAAATTTCCCCATATCATCCAAAGTTGGAAGGAGATCGAAGACGGCAAGCGCATCACACAAGCAGTGCTCACGCACCGTGTAATGAACAGCAACTACTGGTCCGAACACGCCCCTCAAGACGCTTCCAAACGCAAAACGCTGGGACTAAACCCCATCGCCAATTAAGCCCGCCTACTGCCCGAAGAGCTGCTTCAACAAATCTGTCGAGCGCGCTAAAGGATTTTCACGTATCGCTTTCTCTTCCGCAGCCATCGCGGTAAAGAGGCCATCCAGTGCTTGATCATTCACATATTGGTCCAGATCAAAATCACTGGCAGCGATTCCAGTAAAGGACTGAATTTTAGAGAAGAGCCCAGTCCCTGAACTTGGCACAGCCGACTGCATCTCCTTATATGTGCGCGTAGCACCTGTCGCATCCGTCGCTTGCGAAATCAGTGGCAGCATACGCTCACTCAACTGAGCGCGGGATTTCTTTTCGAGGAAACGGGTAATGGCATCGTCCTCTCCCTTCCAAAGTGTATTAAGGTCCTCTAGTGTCAGGCTATTGATCGCCTCCTTCACAATCGCAGGCGCAGCAGCGACGCCTGTTTCCGCGGCACGATTGATCGTAGCCTGAACATCATCTAAACGATAGTCTTGATTGATCAAAGCTAAAGGCTTGCGCAACTTCTCAACCGCGCGGGGCAATGGAATTTGATACAATTCAGAATTAGCAAACCCGCCCTGCTGCCCCAGTGCACTCAATGCACGTTCGGCAGAAACGGCCAATGCTTCACGTAGCGCTTTGGCCAATTCATCGGCATTTGCAAACGCACTCCCGAGCTCCGTATCAGCCGCAGGACTACTTTTAAAAATAGACAAAGCCCGACTCGCCCAGGAGGACTCGGCGCGCAGCGCCCCAGTCGATAGTAGAACAGTCAGAGCAACTAGAAGTGTATTTAGAATAGAACGCATGTAGAGAAAGCTAGCGCTTCAGCCACAAAAGGCGAGCGAAAGGACTCAATCGATAGGCAAGTCGAACAGCATCACTTGAGCGACCTCTGTCCCTTGCTGCACAAAGTCCAGATCAGCAACATCTGTCAGCGCCAGCGAATCCCCCCGCAAGAGCTGTTCTCCCCCCACTTGAACGGCACCCTGCAGGACGAATATCCAATAGCCGCGCCGCTCACTATCGCTGACATAGGACACCGACTTCCCCTCACTTAAGCGAAGAGTGCGCAGCTCTGCGTCTTGGCGAATCGCCATCGAGCCCTCACGCCCATCCGGGGACAGAATGAGTTTCCATTCGTTATCCACGGCACCGAGCATCGGCTGATCAGCATAGCGTGGTTCAAGCCCCGTTTCGCTCGGCTGAATCCATATCTGCATGATATGCACGGGCTGATCCGCCGAAGGGTTGAACTCACTGTGCACCACTCCGCTGCCCGCACTCATGTATTGAATATCCCCTGTTTGAATCACACGACCATTCCCCAGACTATCCTTATGCTGCAACTGACCATCGAGCACGAGAGTGATGATCTCCATGTCCCGATGCGGGTGCGAAGGAAAGCCGCCACTGGGCGCGATGATATCATCGTTCACCACGCGCAAGGGGCCGAAGCCCATGCGCTCGGGGTCATAGTGTCCGCCGAATGAAAAACTGTGCCGACTATTCAGCCAGTCGAAATCACTGTGCATACGCTCTTCTGAGCGTGTGAGTTGTTTTGTAAGTGTCATGATAGAATGTGCCTTTTTCTAATGAATTATTTTGCAGCGAGCTTACGATCGACCGAGAAGGCTCCCCCACCACCGATGGCGAGAGTGAGACTGGCGAGCAGCAGCGTGAGCGGATATTCCATGCCGTTATTCGAGGCAAAGAAAGCGCTGGAATGCGCGGTGAGAATGGCAACCGCCATGGTGCCCGCGAGGCTGAGGCCTGCCAATCGAGTCATTAAGCCCACAATTAACAGCAAACCGCCGACAAATTCTGTGCCGCCCGCCATCGCCGCCATCAATAAACCCGGTTTCAGGCCGAGGTTCTCAGAGAAAAATTGCCCCGTTGCTTCGAGGCCATAGCCCCCAAACCAACCGAATAACTTTTGTGAACCGTGCGCAGCCATCACGACACCGACGCCTAAACGGATCGGTAAGAGCGCGATGCTGTTGGAAGTATTGAGGAGGATTTCTTTGATTTTCATATTTATTGTTCTTTCTATTTGTATTTCAGCCCACACAAAACCTTGACATCAAGATATATAGGTAAATTTTTCTATTCTGTCAGCGCTTGACTACGGCGACCGAGCTTACGCATCAAATCAGCAAACTGAGTGCGTTCCTTCTCGGAGAATTCGCTGAACAGCGTGTCTAAATTGGCCGCGTGTGCGGCGAAGGCGTCCACAATCACCTCGTGGCCAAGCTCGGTAAGATGCACGAGCACAACGCGAGCATCGCCCTCACTTCGCTCACGACGCACATAGCCCTTCTTTTCCATTCGTTGCACCGCAGTCGTAATCGAACCGCTAGTCAGCAGCACTTTCTCGCCGATGGTGTTCACTGGCAGCGCGCCCTTATGCAGCAAAACTTCCAGCACCGCAAAGTCCGACAAAGAAGCAAAGCCTTGCTTTGTAATGCTCTTATGATCGTAGCGCATCACCCCGTGCGATGCCTTCCAAAAGAGAAGAAAGAGGTGCGAACCAGAATGTTGATAAATCTTGGGCATGACACTCAAGCTAGCAACAACTATCTTGACATCAAGCTAAAAATCAATCCCGCATCCGAAACGACAGCGAGAACTCGTGCGCTTGCCCGGTCGGCGTTGGCCCCGCGGAACTTGCCATGCGAAACGCAGCGAGGACAGATTGATCAAAGGCCGCATTGCCCGATCCGGGGCGCAGGCGCGCATTGGTAATCTGTCCCGATGCAGACACATTAAAAACCACCTCAGCCACCAATTGAACACCAGCTAGCTGAGCGGGCTTGGTCCACGCGGCGTCAATGCGTGAGCGCAGGCGTGAACTATAACTAGCCAAGGCCGACAATTGCTGCGATGAAAGCTGCTGGTTTGATTGACTCGCAATCGGATTGCGGGGGAGCACTAATTTAGGCACATCGATTTGCCGCACTTGAATATTTGGACGAGGCGTCACAACTTGCCGCGGCTTAGGCGCCTCCTTAGGGTGCTCTTTAAAAAAAGCATCTGCCGACATCAACTGAGGCGCCGGCTTGGGCGTCGGTTTCGGGGTGGGCTTAGGCGTCGGTTTAGGCTGGGGCGTCGGCTTAGGCGGTGTAGGCGTCGGCGCAACTGGCTGTGGTTCCGGAATTTCGACTTGTGGCACGGGCGGCAGCTCGACCTGAGGGAGGTCGACGGGCAACTGTGGCTCTGGCGAGGACGCTTGCGCATGGCTCACTTCGCTGGGCGGTTCCACCATTTCGAAGACGTGTGGTTTTTCCTTCGGTTTAAAAGCCTGTACGATCGTCGCCAAGAACATGCCCAGCAGAACCACCAGGTGTAAAATCACCGCGGTCCAGAGAGGAGGGTTCTTAGAAAATTTCATCATTCGACTTTGGTATCTAGACTAATCTTGGAGAGCTTACGCTGCTTAATCATATCGACCACGGTGATGACTTTTTGATAAGGCAGCTGCGCATCCGCGCGCAAACTCAGCACCGGCGGGGCGGGGTCCATCGCCATGGTATCCAATAAATCGCCCAATTGCAGCTCAGAGACTTGTTGCTCGCCCCAATAATAGACTCCCGCTTGATCGATGGAAATGGTCTGAAAATCCTCCCGCTCTTCCGGCTGACTCTTGGCGGTTTCGACTGGCAGGTTAAGCTCCACAGTTTGCTCTAGCAAGGGAGTGGTGACCATGAAAATAATCAGTAATGCAAACGCGAGATCGATCAAAGGCGTGACATTGATCTCGGTCAGAGCAGAAAGCCGGTCTTTGCGATGGAATTTACGGGCCACAGTGAGAATTAGGAATTAAAAATTAAGAAGTAGGAACTAGATAAGCCCAAATTATGCATTGGCAGCCGCCTGCGCTTCGAGCTCGATGCGGTCCGCTGCGGTGCTGGCGAAATTTTCCAGCTCAACGACCGCAATCTTGGTCTGTTGCAACAGATAATTATACCCAAACACAGAGGGAATGGCCACGATCAGTCCGGCCACTGTGGTGAGCAAGGCACCCGAGACACCAGGGGCCAAGCCTTGCAGACTCGCTGAACCCGCGCCCGCCATACTTCCAAAAGCATCCATCACACCCCAAACCGTGCCCAGCAGCCCTAAAAATGGAGCCCCCGTGATAATCGAGCCCAGCACCACCATCTTCGCTTCGTAACGAATAATTTGCTCCGCTACGCTGCGTTGCAGCGCATTTTCCACATGCCCCATGCGTAAAGTCGCTCGATGCGGATCCGCATTAGTCAAGTCACCTCCGTAGCGACGAAAGGCCTCCAAGGCTTCGCGAACGATATTATAATAGGGTCCGGCGCCCTTCCCCGGACGCTCAGGGTCAAGCGCAATTAAGTGTGACTCTTTGCTAAGCAGACGCTCATAGCGCTGATTTTGTGAACGTAGCTTCGAAAGATCGAGGTATTTGCCCAACATCACCGTCCACGCAACAATGCTTAATAAACCAAGAATAAAAATGACCACCTGCCCCGCGAGATTCGACTGCGCGAAATAAGTGAATACATTGGGCCCCGCGGCCGCCTGAATAAAAAGAGAATCGAATACAAAAATGAGGCTCATGAAAAAATATTAGTATGTCGTTACTGGAACAGACATCAATTAATCACAGGCGTTCAAAAAGCTTCCAGCTTAAAAGAAAAATGCAGACAATAAATATATACCATTGACAGTATATACCAAACCAAGAATACAAAAAGCATCATGGAAGCCAGTGGACTCTACAAATGCATCGCGGACCCACAGCGCTTACGTATCCTCAACTTACTAGAGGCAGGCGCGCTCTGCGTATGCCACATGCAAGAGCTGCTCGAGGTGCCACAAGTCAAGATGTCGAAGCAATTGGCAGCGATGAAGCAACTCGGCCTAGTCGAATCCAAGCGCGAAGGAACTTGGATGATCTACTCACTGATTGCACCTATCAATGGCCTCCTGCGAGCAAACCTGCAATATCTTCGCCAAGCCGAGTGTTCCGAGTGCAATCAACTGCAGCGCGACCTAGTCAACCGCAACCAACTCATCGCACGCATCGCCGGAGCCAACGACGACTGCCCCGTCAGCGTCTGTGAAAAGATCGGCTGCAGCTAACAGCTGCTAAGAACTAAAATTTACGACAACGGTATTAATTATAAAAACGAATAGAACAGCCCACCAACGAGCAACTGCCACAAAGCCCGGCTTATTCACTCGCATCCTGCATAAAGTGGACAGCTCTATGAAGGCGAAAGCGCACTCAACATTATGAAAAAAATACTCATTCTTTGCACAGGCAATTCCTGCCGCAGCCACATGGCTGAAGGCATCTTACGCGCCGCAGCTGGCGACCTCTTCGAGGTCTTTAGCGCGGGCTCCAAACCCAAGGGTGCAGTGCATCCCCTGGCAATCGAAGCACTCAAGGAAATCGGCATCGACGCCAGTGGCCACACATCCGATCACTTGGATCAATATCTAAACGCGGGCATCGACACCGTGATCACTGTCTGTGGCAACGCCGACCAAGCCTGCCCGACTTTTCCTGGCAAAGTGAGCCGCTACCACTGGGGCTTTGAAGATCCCCCCCATGCACAGCGTCCCGAGGAGTCTGAGCTCGACGCCTTTCGCCGCATCCGCGACGAGATCAAACTCGTATTCGAGGCCTATGCTGCGGGCTACCGCGAGGCCTTGAACGCTGCTGAACAGGAGTGATCAAAGCCCAAGGCCCCCATCTCACACGATGATCGCACTGATCAACGCGGTCAGTTGGATACGGCGCCGCTGTGATCAGCAAGATCCGTCGACCGCTTGATATTTCTCCGGCATGCGCTAAGCTGACGCATGCCGGAGAAAAAACACATTGTTGTTCTAGGAGCTGGATTTGGTGGCCTGACTTTCACTCAAAAATTCCGCCATTCCAATGCACGAATCACGATCATTGATCGCCAAAACCACCACCTATTTCAACCTCTACTGTATCAAGTAGCGACCGGTGGTTTGGCGATGCCAGACATTGCCGAGCCCGTGCGCACCATCCTTTCCAGACGCGAAGACGTTCAAGTCTTAATGGATAGCGCACAGTCGATTGACACGGAGAAGAAGACTGTCGAGCTCTCCCATCAAACACTGCACTATGACTACTTGGTGGTGGCACTAGGCATGGTCAACAGCTACTTCGGCAATGACGCCTGGGCTCAACACACGATCGGGCTGAAGTCACTCAATGAGGCTCGGCGCATCCGACAACGCGTGCTTAACGCTTTCGAACAGGCCGAGGCACTACACGATCCGTCCGAACGACAACGATTGATGACAGTCGTTGTCGTAGGCGCAGGCCCCACAGGCGTGGAGATGGCTGGTGCGTTAAGCGAGCTAACTAAGCGTGTTTTCAAAAAAGACTTTCGCTCCATTAAACCCGAGCAATCACGCATCATCCTCGTTGAAGCGGCGGATCGCGTGCTCACCATGTATTCTGAGGCCTCTTCCGCCAAAGCGCAAAAGAGCCTAGAACGAATGGGGGTGGAACTCAAGTTGAACCAAGCAGTCGAGGACATTTCAGAAGCTTGCATCACAGTGGGTGGCGAGCGTATCGAGGCCGAATCGATCATTTGGACCGCGGGCGTGCAAGCAAACCCCTTAGTAAATCAGCTGCCGGGCGATCACAACAGGAAAGGTCAAATCGCCACAGAGCCAGACTGCTCACTCCGTGGTCACCCCGAGGTCTTTGCGATCGGAGACATCGCTGACCTAGTAGATTGCAAGGGCGTACGCGTGCCTGGCGTTTCGCCTGCCGCCATGCAAATGGGCAGGCATGTCGCTCGCATTCTGGAAGATGAGCTCAACGAAAAGTCGAAAGCCCGCCCCCCATTCGCGTACCTCGATAAAGGCTCGATGGCTACGATCGGTCGTTCCTCAGCGGTCGCTGAATTCGGCAAATTTCAATTTTCAGGATTTCCCGCATGGTTTCTCTGGTTGGCGGTACACCTCGTGTTTCTGATCGGCTTCCGCAATCGCCTCGCAGTGCTGATCCAGTGGATGTATGCTTATACTAAATACCGCCCCGGTGCACGCGTCTTCGAAAAGCCCACGCAGAATTGACACAACTAGACTGCAACCAAGCTGCAACTAGACTGCAACTAGACTGCAACTAGACTGCAACTAGGCTGCATCGGCAGATGAATCCTTAGACTCATCTTTAGACGCTTCCTCGGTGGCTTGATCTGCCTTGCCGTAATGCAGCTTAGGCTTAGCTCGGCCTTCGACAACACCACGATTGATGACCACTTTCTCCACATTTTCAGTCTGAGGCAAATCATACATCACATCGAGCATGATACGCTCCATGATGGAACGCAGAGCGCGAGCGCCCGTCTTGAGCTCAATCGCTTTGTCCGCAATTGCAGCCACTCCGTCGCGGGTAAAGTGTAGATCCACACCTTCCATCGAGAAGAGCTTGCTGTATTGCTTGACCAAAGAATTCTTGGTATTTTGCAAAATATGCTCCAAATCAGAACGAGAGAGCTCATCGAGCACAGCGACCATTGGTAGGCGGCCGATAAACTCGGGAATCATACCGAAATGAACCAGATCTTCTGGCTGTGTTTCGCGCAATAGTTCGCTGACTGGCACTTCGTTTTGGTGGCGGTTACGCTCCGTATCAAAGCCCATTGCCTTAGAACCCACGCGGCTCTGAACAATTTTATCCAGCCCAACAAAGGCCCCCCCGCAGATAAACAAGATATTAGACGTATCAAGCTGAATGTATTCTTGGTTCGGGTGCTTACGCCCACCTTGGGGTGGCACATTGCAAACCGTGCCCTCAAGGATCTTAAGCAGCGCCTGCTGCACACCTTCACCGGAAACGTCGCGCGTGATGGAAACGTTATCTGTTTTACGGCCTATTTTATCAATTTCATCGACGTAAATAATGCCACACTCGGCCTTCTTCACATCGTAATCTGCCGATTGCAACAGACGTAGCACGATATTTTCAACATCCTCGCCGACATAGCCCGCCTCGGTTAAGGTAGTGGCATCAGCAATGGCAAAGGGCACATCGAGCATCTTGGCCATCGTGCGGGCGAGTAATGTTTTACCACTCCCCGTTGGCCCGAGCAAAAGGATATTACTCTTCTCGATTTGCACATCGTCGTATTTGCTATCGAGATCAGCGAAATCGGGCGATTGATCAATGCGAGACTCCGAACGCAAGCGTTTATAGTGATTATAAACCGCGACAGCGAGGGCACGCTTAGCATAGTCTTGACTGATGATATGCTCATCCAAGGCAGCCGTAATTTGAGCCGGTTTGAGCAGGTTAAAACGTCCGCTGGAAGTTTCAGGAGCTTTCGGCTTAGCTTCTTCGCCCGCCTCCGACAATTCACGGTCGATGATGGTTTTGCACACAGAGACACAAGAGTCGCAGATGTGCACACCGGCCGGACCAGCGATCATTTTGCGAACTTCGTTTTGTGCTTTTCCGCAAAAGGAGCAGAAAGTCATTCGTGTGGACTTAGCCATAATCTAAAAAATGTTGAGCGTGTGTTTTTGAGGGCTGAGCGGATTAACCGATCGGCTTCGCCTCGATGACTTTATCGACGATGCCATAAGCGAGGGCATCTTCAGCAGTCAGGTAAAAATCGCGATCGGAGTCGTTGGCAATCTCTTCGGCAGTCTTATTCGTGTGGCTGGCAATGAGATCATTCATACGTGAGCGCCAACGAAGGATTTCGCGCGCGGCGATCGAGATGTCGGAAGTTTGGCCAGTAGCACCACCGGTGGGTTGGTGCATCATGACGCGGCTATTAGGCAATGCATAGCGTTTACCTTTCGTGCCTGCAGCCAACAAAAGAGTGGCCATACTAGCAGCCTGCCCGACGCAATAAGTGACGGTATCACACTGGAGGAAGTTCATGGTGTCGTAAATCGCCATGCCATCCGTCACACTGCCACCGGGGGAGTTAATGTAGAGGCTGATATCTTTTTTCGGATCTTCCATTTGCAGGAAAAGCATCTGTGCGATAACTGCATTCGCGACAAAATCGTTAATCGGAGTGCCGATAAAGATGATACGGTCGCGCAAGAGGCGGCTGTAGATATCCCAAGCGCGCTCAGAGCGGCCTTCGCGTTCATAAACAGTAGGAAGTGGTACGTAGCTCACAGTGTATAAGTTGGTTTCTAAATAAAATTAAGATGAAGTCGACTAGACTATAGACCAAGCCCCGAATATCAAATGCTTTTGGCGATTCTACAGTTTGCCAGATAAATAAAGGAGCGAATCAGATCATTCAAAGTAGTGCAGTGTCGACCCGACACTG
>NZ_JARXHW010000058.1:0-23993 GCF_031127805.1 Thalassobacterium maritimum
CCACTGCGCGACTCAACTGAGGAGCCCTGTGCGGGAATACCGCACGCAGGGATCTGCAAGGGGACTGCCCGGTAACGGGCAGTTCTACCTTAATCTGAAAAAATGAATACCATAGAAATACTACACGGATTCGGGCTCGGAGCACTGCCGGTTCTCGTCATTTATCTGATTCTCCACATTGCAGTAGCAATTGCAGTTTGGAAAGACGCCAAACAACTGGAAGCGAATGGGATGCTGTTTCTCGATCAGCCCTGGATATGGGCACTCACAACAATCGTCTTCGGCCCAATCCTCGCTTTCTTTTACTGGATCATTCATTACTCCAGATTAGCGAGGATGCAGGATTGAAGAAACCCAGCGGAGAAATGCCATCTACCAACCAGTAGTCAGAACCAGTCGAGCGACTCAATAGATTTCGCTGGCGCTCATCTATTAGTCCTCTCATCGAATAACAGAAAATGAAGATTGCCTTAATATTTGCCCTCAGCGCACTGTCATTCATCGGATGTGTGAGCAAGGAAAAGAAAACCGTAGTTTATAAGAACGATCTCGGTGAGTACGTAGTTCCCAAAGAAAAGAAAAAAGGATTCTTCTATAGACCACTGAGTATCCCGGGGGCGATGGACCCAATGAACAACATGTCACCCGACACACTACGAGCGAGAGAGAACGGAATGGATCAAGCCTCCCGAAGAGCAGGTCATTAGGAGTGAAGATTAGAGTCCAATATTAAACAGACGGATGCCCTCAAGACCTACAAATTCGAACCAGTCGATACAACGAATGCGAGTGACGCCGTTGGTGTTGAGCTAGATTAGTTGGCTCGTATCCGCTGATCTCCACGATATACAGAAGAAAGACCCCATATTTTTTAACCGCTTATTCACGCTAATTTACGCTTATCCAGCACGACGTGTCACAGAAATTAAATCTTAAAAATAAGCGTCCATTAGCGGAAATAAGCGGTCCCCAGCTTCCGTCTTCATTTGATTACGCCGTGACAAGCTGCTGGCCTCTGGGAATATTTGAATTGAAAGAATCCAGACTCTAACCAT
Source organism: Thalassobacterium maritimum (assembly GCF_031127805.1). NCBI lineage: Bacteria > Pseudomonadati > Verrucomicrobiota > Opitutia > Puniceicoccales > Coraliomargaritaceae > Thalassobacterium > Thalassobacterium maritimum. The sequence goes on from NZ_JARXHW010000058.1 coordinate 1,056, forward strand.
CCTGAACCAATCAAACTAAACCAAGAAATGAACACTGAGGAGACAGGACAGATCGAGTGCATGGGGACTGACCGAGGGTATATCCAGGCGAGAGTGGTCAACTCCGTTCGTGCCTCACTACGTGCCACCTCTTGACGATCGACAGAAAAGAAAGGTTGAGAAATTTCAATTCACACTAGACTTCAGACACCACGAACGCACGTTACACTACATCTGAAGACGGCAGTAGGACCGACGTAATCATACTCCTCATTGATTACGAAGAACTTATGGAAGATTTGCAAGACTTATCAGTCATTGCTGAGCGCAAAGACGAGCCGTCCACATCGCTTGAAGAAGTGAAAAATAAACTTCAGAAAACGATTAGCGTTCCGTTTCTTGTTAAAGAGCGTCCTTATTTGCGCACGGTTTTGGATGGGATACGCGCTTATTTAGAAGCGCACGGCGACTGGAAAATCGTGACGCCCCAATACTATGCGGGGAATGACCATCCGCTTGATTATATTCCGGGCATTGTGGGGCAAATTTCAGGTGTTCCTCGACCGCAACATTTGTTGGGCTTGCTGGCTCGGCAGATTCCGACGGTGTTGATTGGTTATTCGCCGCAGCCGAACGGGGCGAGTACTGTTGTTTTGGATTATGATCGTATTGCAATATTAGCGGTGGACCATTTTATGGATCAAGGTGTTCGCGCATTCGCCTATATCGGCTCGAATAATCCACTTAACCGGGATCATTTCGAGCTCTGTCAGGGCGTCGAGCAATACGTCGGAACATTGTCGGCCAGCTTTGAGCAATTTGACAATACCGTGCCTTATACGAAAGCGAGTATGAAGATCCATATTGGTCGCATTGCTCAGTGGTTGAAATGTTTGCCAGATCAAGCGGGGATTATTTGTGGCGATGATGATTACGCAAACCGTGTGCTGCTGGCCGCTCACTTGGCGGGTTTAAGACCTGGTCAGGATTTCATGATGATTGGTTGTGGGAATGATACCGTTTTTTGTGAGTCTGCGAATCCAAAGCTTTCTTCGATCGAATTTGATTATTACGGGATGGGTTGGTTGGCCGCTCAGAAATTGTGTGCGTTGGTGCTGTCAAAATCGGAACCAAACGAAGCGCTAATCATTCGTTCCTCTGTGCTGCGTGCACGTCGTAGCAGTCGTCGTAGTGGGGTGCCGGGTGGTTGTGTGGACCAGGCCATGGATCTGATTTGGAATCGGAATGAGTCAGTCGTTTCAGTGGATTTGTTGGCCTCAAAGTTGAAGGTCAACCGTAGGACTCTGGATCGCCAGTTTAATCAGCAATTACAAACCAGTGCTTCAGTGGAGATTCGCAAGGCGCGCACGGAGAAGGTGAAGCGCTTATTATCTAATGAACGCATGCTGTTGGCAACCATCGCTCAAGATTGTGGGTTTTACGATCAAGCGCACATGTCGCGTGAGTTTAAACGCGAAACTGGGGTGACGCCTTTGGCTTATCGGAATCGTAGGGCAAATACATCTTTGTCTTAAATATACAAAAAATATGATAATTAATGCAATACGCTAAGTGTAATGTGGAGTATAGTGGTTTACAATTATTAACCCCAACGATTCCTCATTATGAAAAAAAATGCATTGTTCTCACTATCACTTGTCGGTCTGTTCGTCGCCAATGCACAAGCGTTGACGATCATTGATGGCGGCACGCGAAATGGTTCCTTTGAAAGCGCGACAGCCACTGGTGTTCAATATGATGCTGAATTTTGGTCGTTTGGATTTAATTCAGATCAAGTGCAACGGCAGGATAATGATTCCAATACGCCTGATGGTAGTTACTCACTTGTGATTGGGACGAATAATGATGGGTCTGTGCATAATGGTGCCTATCAGTTGACTGGCTATGAAGTGGGGGCTGGAGATCGCTTTAGCCTTAGCTTTTCATGGGGAGCGGCCTATCAATGGGTGTCAGGTGATGATATAAACTGGCGACTTTTTACGACCGAAGATAACACCACGACTGGAACGATTACAGAAATCGCCAGTGGATTTGTGACCGGAAAAAGTGCGAGCACGCTTCCTCTGACGAACTGGTCGACGGCTGATGTGTTGGTTGAAGGTGGAACAATCACCTCGTCGAATATCGGACAGTTATTGTTTGTCGAATTTTATGAAGCGAACGGCATTAATCAGTTCGCACGCATTGATAACGTCGTATTAAGTGTTGTTCCAGAGCCTGCAACATTTGGACTCTTCGCGGGCGGAATCGCGCTGGTGTCGATGATGATTCGTCGTCGTGTCTCTAAATAAGCATTTTGCAATTTAAGCGAAGAGCTACTTTTGAAGCCTGCGTTACACACGCAGGCTTTTTGGGGTTCATTTGAATAGTTGCCGTGTGGATGACCTCTTCGGGGAGGTTAGGCAGACCTTCCTTCGGGCGAGGTGCAGCCTACTTGGCGGTATCGGATATCCCTGATTTAGGGCTGAGGCTCGCCTGTTATGCGCTTGTTTGCATGTGCTAACTGTTAAAGAAGCGATGTTCTTGTTCCTGTCTGATCAGTTTGACATGATACATTATAACTTAACTCTATTACATATCCCATAAGCTCATGAAATTACATCTTCCCATCAGTCTTCTCGCGCTCACAGCACAGTTCGCCTCCGCTGCAAGTATCACCTTTGAGGGACGTTCGGATCTCGCTTCCGAAGCTTCGTTTAATCTGACCGAAATCGGCACGGCCGACTGGGCCTATTGGGATACCAATGCCAACCCCGCAGCTAGTGGGGCGGCGACGAACGATATGAACGGCGGCTTCGGTATCGGATCGATTTCCAACTTTGGCACGGGCACATCTTTGCGAGGTACCTCTGCAGCAGCAGTGGATACAGTTTTTGCCTATTCGAATGGAAGCAGCGATGTGAGTGGCACTGAAAACGGCGTGACCGGTTTGTTCGCGACAGTGCTTGCGACTTCGAACGAAGGAGTTCAGTTGGATATCACGCTAGCCGATGCGGGGCAGGCGTATGAGATTAATATTTGGACCGGTGCCTACGCGACTCAATCTGGCTCCATCGTGGCTTCGATGAATGGAGCGACTAGCTATGTATCTGGGAATACGGGTGGCGCTGGAGATAGCGGTTGGTATGGGGATAGTAGCACGCCCCGTGAGCCTTACCTCTATACTTTTAATGTGATCGCCGATAACCCGAACGAAGTCTTCAACTTCAGTATCACAACGGCTGGCAGTCAGAACAGTTCCAGTCACGTCCTCATCGCCGCCGCGGCCGTGGCCGCCGTTCCCGAACCCGGCAGCTATGCCTTGTTGGCGGGCTTTTGCATGTTGGGCTTCGTCATGATGCGCCGTCGATAGTGGGGCGCGATATGTTGACTCGAACCGTCTCTTTGCAGTCAGTCTTGTTGTTCGCCCGTGCTTTCTTATCCGTGGGCTGTGGCATCGTTCTGCTCGGACTACAGCCACACCCAGCTTGGGCGGATCCGGGCGCTACCATTCCGGCGCCTGCGATGACAGGAAATACGCTGCTGTTGACTGCCGAGCAGTCAGTGGGCGGCACTCTGATTAAGAATAAGGATGGCTCCCTGGCCGGAGTGACTCTGGATCGATCCTGCGCCGCTAACTTTGAGAAGCGCTCTGACGCTTGTATTGAGTGGACGCTCGAGAAACCAATCCCTGCCGGGTGGTGGCATGGTCGACTGGAGTCCGACGGCTCGACAGGCTGGGCCAACCGGGAGTTTCGAGTTGCCATCATGTCCGGCTTGGATCCCGACGTCATGGTGAAGACCAATTATACTGGCTATCGCGAAGGCGGTGATAAGCGTGCGCTTGAATTCTGGATTTACACTTCGGCGCCGTCCTCATCTGTGCGTCTAGTGCCCAAGGGAGACTTGTGGTATTACCGCAACACATGGCCGGTCAGTCGTCTGACATTGGTTCATCAAACGCCGGATGTCTTAACTGATATGGACGCCGTCACGATGGACTTGTCGGCACAGGCCGATGGCACTGTTGAATTACCAGCTGTGCTTCCTGGGGGTGCCTGGTCGCTCACTAGCGTGTTGCTTGATAATATTCAAATTGCAACCACCTCAGGCGAGGGGAGTGAGGTTCTATTTCCGCTCGCCCGAGACCGTTGGAAGCGCCCGCGTACGGCCAATTTTTACATGGATGGCCCGCTGACCGGGCTCCAGGTCGAGCCTGCCGCGGCGGTTCGAGAAAGCATGTTGCTCAGGCATGATATTAAAGAGGCTCCCAAATCAATGGCTACCGAGCATGCGTTAATGACCACGGTTGATTACGAGCAGATGGAAACCGGCACTCTCGAATTAATCGGCACGAATTTAAAGGGCGAGGTGCCCACTTTCGCGACTTACCCGCAGGGGCGGAAAATCGCCGTGGTGACCATGTGGGATGATGGCAAAGAGACGGATTTGCGCGCGGCGGAGATTCTTCATAAGAATGGATATCGAGCGACATTCCTGATGAATGAGAACTCGCCAGCCTTGGAATTTCTCGAGGAACTCAAGGCGTTGAACGGCGAGATCGGAGGCCATTCGATGACGCATCCTGCGCTGCATAATGTTTCGCCGCCGCGTGCTTTTGACGAGGCTGCGGAGATTCGCAAACTGTTGGAGCGGAAACTCGGGCATCCTGTAATTTCCTTTGCCTACCCACACAGCTACTCACCAGCCTATGATCAGGATGGCGACTACGTGTTGCGAGCGGTGGAATTAGCAGGATACTGGTCCGCACGTGGCCGTAGGGATGGGCAGAAGTCTTTGGATTCGATCACGCATCCGCTGCTCTTTATCAATACCAACGGTTGGATTGGCATCCGTAAGAATTTGGAGAAAGATTGGCTCGAATTAAAAGACCAAGAAGGTGCCGTGTTTTCGTTTTGGGGGCACAGCTGGCAGATCGGAAAGAGCGAGGAGGCATGGGAACGTTTTGAGCAATTGATCGCGCAATTTGCGAACCAGCCGCAAGCCTGGTATGCTACACAAGGGGAGTTGTCTCTCTGGATGTGGACGCGTGATCAGGTGCAGTTTGAGGTCACCGAGGACAGCTCTTCCAAGGTTCTTGTGCGCATGACGCGCCCATGGTTACACCCGTGGCTGAGCGAGCGGGCAGTTCTGAGTCTTCGTTTGCCGGACGGCGTGGAGCGCGTACTATGGAATGGCCAGCAGTTGCCGATCCAAGACGGTGCAGTCGATTTTACTTGGTAATTGCACCCGCTATTTTTACTTGAATTGGCGCGCAATGGAGATTGGAACTCGAGCTTCATTAATCGGTGAAGGAAATTAATTATTGGCTGTTGATTGGCTGTTGAGAGGCTGTCGAACGGCTGTGGTTTATTGTGCAACTTTACTGATAAGGTAATGCAAGGATTGTAAGGTTGTGGGTGTTGGGAGATGAACTACCACTCCCCTAAGGTTTTACCCTGCCTTGAAAATATACCCTCTGAGACGATGACCCCATCCATGTTTGTTCATACTGGTTCTTTATGCTCTGGTAGTTCGCCTAGATGAGTCAATGAATCTCTTTTGTTTACAGCCTAGTAAAAAAAAGTCACCCCAAAACAAAGCATAGTATGAATACTCCCCCCAGAAGCAAAAAAAATGAAAAATTGCGTAGGATCAGGAGCGCTGCGCGCTTGCTGCTCCTCCTTGTCGGCGGCACGGCATTAAGCGCATCAACCGCCCATGCCGCATTTTCTGGCACCCTTAATGGCTTAACAGAAGACGCTGAAGCTTATAGCGATGGCACCGTCGGTAATGTCTCAGCAACTCAAGGATATGTTGGCGGAGTCGCTGGTGTGCAGCGCTGTGTTGTCAATATGTTCCGGATTCCTGCTGCGATTCTGAATGATCCGACACAACAGTTTTCTACGGCGACTTATCGTGTGCGGACGGGGTATATGACGCCGCGCTCAATCAACGGTGATCTCTATGGTATCGGTTTCAGCAGCACAAGTGCTGCGGTGAGTCCTTCTGATTATTATGGGGGGGCCTATGACAATAATAATGTATTGATTAACGATAACTTTATTCTGCCCACTACGCCTTCTTACACCAGTGTGAGCACTTCGAATAGCGAACTGGTCGATTATTTGAATGCACAATTGGATGCGCTGCGCCAAGCGGGAGCGACAGACGGATATGTGTTCTTTCGGATCAATCCAGATGCTTATATCTATTGGAATTTTTATCCAATTGACATGGCCGAAAGCGGTGGAGGTGGTGTGCCCACCTTGGATTACACCACAATCACTGTGCCGGTTTCCGCCCCTACTGGTATGCTTTGGGGCTTAACTGAAGACGCAGAAGCTTACAGTGATGGAACCGTTGGTAATATCACGGCAACGCAAGGCAAGATTGGTGGAATCTCCGGTGTGCAGCGTAGTGTGGTCAACATGTTCCAAATTCCTGCTTCGATTCTCAATGATTCGACGAAGCAGTTTACCGAAGCGACATATAGCGTGAGAACGGGGTATATGGTTCCTCGCTCAATTAACGGAGATCTTTATGGTATCGGTTTTAGCACGACCAGTGCTGCTGTGAACCCTTCCGATTATTTTGGAGGCGCCTACGACAGCAATAATGTGTTGATTCACGATAATTTTATTTTACCCAGCACGCCTTCTTACACAAGTGTGAGCACTTCTAACCCTGAACTAGTTGGGTATTTGAATGACCAGGTGGACGCGATGCGTCAATCAGGCGCGACGGACGGTTATGTATTTTTCCGGATCAATCCCGATGCTTATATCTACTGGAATTTTTATCCGATTGACATGGCAGATGGTGGTGGAGGTGGCGTGCCCACTTTAAGCTACACGCTTGGCGCAACGGATTTTTCAAATTGGACAACGGTTCCCCTTGGTGGTGGCGGTTATGTGACTGGCATCGTCAGCGATGCCTCCACTGATACAATCTATTGCCGAACCGATGTCGGAGGCGCTTTCCGCTGGGCACCCGTTGGCGATGCCGATGGTAATGGCTCTTGGGTTTCGATTTCGGACACGCTAGTTCCTTTTGGCACACTGGGTTCCACGGCATTGATGTGCGTAGAAAGTATCGCGGTCGATCCCAGCACGCCCAATCGGATTTATATGGCTGTGGGGAACCCGCAAATCCCCTCCAGTCCGCGGGGCATTTATGTCTCCGACAACGCGGGTGGGGATTGGTCTTTTGTTGATACGAGTGACACCTTTGTCATTCAAGGTAATCATGGTTCGAGCCGAGCAAAAGGCGAACGCCTCGCAGTAGATCCGAATGACCCAAATACCTTTTGGTATGGTTCCACAAAGTCAGGCTTGAAAAAATTCGTCAAAAGCGGTGGCGTGTGGACCTCGACGCAGATTTCTTCTAGTTCGGTGCCATATGGATCGACCAATACAGGAGTCACCTTTGTTGTGTGTGACCCGAATGGCGGCAACACCATCACATATGCTGGTGTGTATGATGAAACAAATGGAGGCGTCTACAAGAGCTCAAACGGCGGCACGACTTGGTCAAAAGTTGGTGGGGACGTCTTGACAGAGCCTAGACGCGCGCAGATCTCGAGTAATGGCACCCTCTATGTGACGGGGGGGACTGACGGTGCCGCAAAACTCGTTCGCCATGGCACATTGAGCTTCATGAGTGCGCTGCCAACAACGACAAGCAATCCTACGCGTGCGGTGAATTATCACGCTGTGGCCGTGGATCCCAACGACGCTTCTGGTAATACGGTATATGTGGCAGAAGCCAATAATAAGGATAGAAACAGTATCATTCTGCGTTCAGATGATGGCGGTGTGACCTGGGCAAATCAGATCTCGATTAGTCAAGATCGTGAGGAGCCGGATGGCAGCAAAAGTTTGACTGGCTATTGGTTTGGTTCGACTGCATCGCTGATGGTGAATCCTGCGAATTCTGATGAACTTTGGTTGAGCGACTTTTTTGGTGTGATTCGCACCAATAATGCACAAGACATCGGCACGAGTCCTGGAGCCATCTGGAAGACGCTACAGAAAGGCCAGGAAGAGACTGTTGTCCTCGACCTAAAGAGCCCACCGAGCGGAGGAAACTTATTGACGGGGCTCGCGGATGTGGGTGGGTATCTTTACCACGATACCACGTCTCGACCGATTGGTGCTGCTGGAAGTAAATTCACGAATGACAATGTGACTGGCTTGGACTTCTCTGAGGGGGCCCCTGACGTTTGGGTTCGTGCTACGGCAAAGAATCCTTACTCTGGAACAGGCGCGGTTTCGCTCAATGGTGGAGTAAACTGGATCACCTTCGGTCAGCTTGATGCCAAAGGTGTCACGAACAGCGCGACTGCAGGTTGGGAGTCGTTTGATATTGGGCCTTATTTGAAAGAGAAACAGGATGAGGGAGCCACTTCGGTGACCTTGGTGGTTCGTGCCAACACATGGAGTTCGAGCAACTCTTTCCTACACTTCTCATCAAAGGAGGGAAGCCATCCTCCTGAGCTTGTGCTCAACGGTGCGAATACGCTCACGCCAACGGCAGATGCTTTGGTACTGAAATCCTCATCTGGATCAAATACCAACTACGGGGACAATGCTGAACTGCAGGCGCAAGATTTTTACGGCCAGTCGGGCAGGGTTCGCTGGAGCTATTTGAAATTTGATCTGAGTGGGCAGCCCACAATTAGCTCGGCAACTTTGCGGCTGTATCGTCTGGCGTCGTCTTCCGACACGTCGACCTTCTCCACCACAATTCATTCGACGCCAACTACCAGCTGGGTCGAGGGTAATGGTGGCACTGATAACTCGCCCGCAAATGAGATCAAGTGGTCCAATAAACCAACTGATCTTTACACGACTCCCGGAGCCTTCTGGAAAGGAGGCGGACGTGTCGCAGTCTCGGCAACTAATCCCGACAACATTGTCTGGATGGGAATTAAGAACGGTTCAAACAATACGCCCATGTATTACAGCACGGATCGCGGTGTCACGTGGGCGGCTGCTTCAGGTGGCCCTAATTCCAACATCACGGGCATCTTTACGAATGGCAGTAGCGTGGCTCCGTCAGGTCAACCACTGGTGGCTGACCGCAGTAATGGATATTTCTATGCCGCGACTTTTGGTGGCTCATCACATCAGATTTATCGCAGCACGAACGGAGGTAAGAATTGGTCGCAGGTCTCAACGGTAGCGAATGGAGGCAGTCACAATATGCGTACGCCTCAATTGGTGGCTGCACCGGCTTCACCAACTTATCCAACTGGGGGCGACGTCTGGCTTTGTGACGATGGCACCTACCATATACCTCATAAAGGAGGAGGTCTCTGGCGCTCCACAGACTCCGGGACTAGTTGGTCGTCGATCCCTGGCGTTGGAAAGGTTTCCCAGGTGAGCTTTGGTCAGGCTGCCTCTGGTACTGGTTACACTGTATTCATCAACGGAGAAAAGGACGGCGTAAAAGGCGTTTATCGCTCTGATGATTATGGTGCCACCTGGGAGCAGCTAGCAGACCCAACGATTAAAGATATCACTGCGCTTGCGGGTGATCGCCAGAATTACGGCAAGGTCTATATTGGTACTGCGGGGCGTGGTGTGTTCCAGAGCCAATAAGTCGATCGCTTCTCACGCAGCTTTGTGAGTCTCGCAGCCGGGAGGTCTAATGACCTCCCGGCTTTTTTTGAGGTATATCTACTCGTCTGAGTTATCTGAGCGGGCTCGCCCCATTTACAAAGAACAAAGAGCCCCATCATGTTACATTATACTCGTGATTGGGGGAGTAGGCGAGCTTCCAGGAATCCGACAGCAGCTTGGAGATACTCGGCGCGTTGGGCACGGTTGTCGCCTACGATGTCGTGGCCTATGTTATCGACTACAATGAGCTCGCTGTGAGCGTCCGCAGCCTGCCATGCCGCATGGCCAATCGCGCCCTGACGAGCGTGCACGGTTCGGTCTTGGCGTCCGTAAATGAACAAGGCTGGTGGCAGATCTCCATGCATGTATGTGATGGGACTGGAACGATGGTAGAGCGCCGGGTTTCGCTGGTAATCCGTGCCGAGCATGGTGCGTTCGGCTCCTGGGTTTTCATGCTTATCAAACCAGCGTGCCACAAAATCAAGCGGCCCCCAATTGGCGATCAATGCGGCGGGGCGTGAGGTTGATGCAGAAAAAGAAACGAGCGGGCTGTCGACTGCGAGGTGGGTGGCTTGAAAGACTCCCGCTGATGCACCAGTGACTGCGACCTGTTGTGGATTAATACCGAGTTCAGTGGCATGCGTTTGCAGCCATTGCCACGCATGCGATGCTTCATCCAGAATGTAAGGAAAGGTTGGATTGTGAGCGTCGGCTAGTCGGTAGGAGACGGAGACAGTGATCATGCCCAATGAGAGGGCTAGCATCTTCGCCATCTCGCCGTAACTTTCTGGAGCGCCATTTTCCCAGCCGCCTCCGTGAAAGGCCAATAGTGCTGGCGCAGGTGTGGCAGCAACCGTGCTCGGGCGATAGATCGCGGCGTAAAGTTCAGGTCCGCCCGCGATCGAGCCGATCTTTCGCTTTAATTCGATCTCAACCCCGGGGCAGGGTTCATGACCTTGGAGGTCGAGGAGAGCTTCGGTTTGTTCGAGTGTGAGTAATTGTGGCATAGAATGCTTAGACTATATGATTAAACATTCTACAGGATAGATTTTTTTCGATTTAAAAACCTAATATTTATCATTCAGCTTCAATGCATATACTTCTCTAACTGATAAATGTTAAAAAATATTGTATTATGAAGTGTAATTTACATATTTAGAAGCTGATATCTTATCGTTAATTAACCCTAATTATATAAAGAAACCGCATTATGAATAAACTTCTACGTTGTACTGCATTCAGTAGTTTGAGCCTCTGTTTTCCTCTGGCATCCGCACTCCACGCCGCATCTGTCACTGCGCCGTATGTGAACGACTTTTCTACTTCTGTAGCTGATTTTACGGAAAACAATGATCCTAATTGGTCCTTGGAGGCGGGGGATACCTATCAATTTTTCACGTCGGGATCGAATTACGCTGGTTCAGCAATGGTTACGGCAACTGGCTTCGGCGCAACATATGAAGACTTTGTGGTGAGCACGACTTTTACAGTCACCAGTAAAGCGAGTGGAGGCACCTTTAATTGGGGCATGGCGCTGCTGGGGAACGACGAAGACCCAGGCACGTATATTTTGGCGGATCTTTCTTCGGATGGTAGTTTTCGTCTGATCAATGTCGGTGGTTCGGGAACGAGCTTGGATGTCGATGAGAGTGGTAGTTTTTCATACGCGCTCAATACTAGTTACACTCTAACCGCGACGGGCACTTATTCTGGCAGCAATTTGACGCTGAAACTTGATATCAGCAATGGTGTCATCTCGAATTCGATCACGGCAGCCGCATTTGATGCGTCCACACATTACACCGGTGCTGCTATGGGACTGCGTTCACGTAGTGGTTCGGGAGGAGGCACCACTGTCCAATACGATTCGTTTTCGATCGTTCCTGAGCCTAGTAGCTACGCTTTAATGGCAGGGGCTTGCATGCTGGGCTTTGTCATGTTGCGTCGCCGATAGAGAGTCTTTTGAACTGGGGCCGTCTTCATTCTAGGAGACGGCCCTTTTTGTTTTTGTGGTCTGTCGAATCGACTCTGCCCGCAGTGTGTTGACGATATTCTTACCGAGTGTGAATAGCTTGAAGCACATTTCAAGAATGAGTTCAGACAAGCTTTGACATGAGCGTATATACATTCATGTACTAGTGGTTACCCTACGTTATTCAACCTGATACTTTATGACCAAGCGTTACTTGAGGCTCTTTATTCTATTCTCCATTAGCTGCTGCGTGCTGCCTTGGGCTCTGCGGGCGCAAGACGGCCCCGGCGGCACTGGCGGCACAGGCGGTGCAGATTCCGCGAATGCCGTGCCCGGTGAGGTCGGTGAAGCTGTTGATGGCACCGAGTCGATGGGGCCTGCTACAGTGGAGGTCGATGAGTTCATTACGGAAGACGTTAGCGCTACCGGTGCTTTGATTGAGAAACTCAAAGAGAGTGGCAAGACCGGTATTGCGCTTTTCTTCATCTCGGTGGTTGGTTTTTCATTTGCATTTGAGCGTCTGTTTAATTTGCGGAAATCACTCATTACACCTCCGAGGCTCGCAGGGCAGGTTGATCAACTTTGGAGTCAGGGAGATGTGAGTGCTGTCAAAAAACTAGCCAGCGAAAGCCATTCCACGTTGGGTCGAGTGATCAACGAAATCGTCGAGCATCGGGATTCACCACGGGCGGACATTACGACTATGGCGGGGGATTTGGCGAGCCGCGAGATGCGTTTGCATTTGCAACGTGCCTATCCTTTGGCTGTGGTGGCCACGATTAGCCCGCTCTTGGGCTTGTTTGGAACAGTTTACGGCATGATTGGCGCGTTTGAGTCGGTGGCCTTAGCTGGGGAAATGGGCGACCCTTCGATCATGGCGGGTGACATTGCCTATGCTTTGATCACCACTGCCTTGGGCTTAGTCATTGCGGTGCCAGCTTTGGCATCGTATCACTTTTTCCGCATACGAACTAATATGCTGGCACTTGGCTTGGAGTCACAGCTGGGGCATATCATGAGCCGGTGGTTTGGGCCCAATGCGATCGTGCCTAAGAAATCAACTCCTCAAACACCCCTGGAGGATTAGATTATGCGACTTGATTTAGATGACGGTGACGACATCACGGTCGATATGGGACCACTCATTGACTGCGTATTTCTCTTGCTGATTTTCTTCCTCGTTTCCACCACAATGAAAAAGCCAGAGCAGGAGATTCCCGTCGAGCTGCCGGACCCCGCGATCTCAGCGGTGGCGAGCCCCGCGCAACAGGTGCAGAACTTGGTGGTCGATGTGGAGGGGAATTTTTATTGGGGTGCGACGCCCATTGGGCAGCAGGAAGTGCATAAGCAGCTGCGGCAGTGGGCCGAGACTGATCCTGGCGCGCACCTTCGCATTCGAGTCGATCGAAATACTCCAGCGCGTTATCTAGTGCAACTGGTCGATTTGTGTACTTACGAGGGGTTGACTAATTATGCGATTCACACTCGGGACGGAGACGTTCAATAGCCCAGAGGGGGACTACTCAATTGATGTCTGATCGCGATTCCGATTCTCCATTTGCTGATCCGCCTAACAATCGTTTAGTATGGATTGTTCCTTCGGTGCTTCTGCACCTGGTTGTGCTGGTGGTCTGGCTACTATTGCCTGATGAGGCGCCCCGTGAGCGTCCTGATCGGGAGCTCACGATTAATAGCCGGCAAGCTCAGCAATTGCAGCAGCATGTTGAGGATGCGAACCTTAAGGTCTTGCGTGCGCAGGTGGAAGAATTGCAGACGATCAAGCTGGCGATGTCGGAAATTCGAGATCGAAAAATGGCGCAGCTTCGTGAATTCGAAAAAAGGATGGTAGTGAATGCGCCCAGAGAGAGTTTCGAACTTTTTACGCGCTTGCTAAGTTCACAAAGCGATGCGCTGGCTGCGCATAAAAAATTGTTAGAATTGCGAAGCTCCAGTGAACAACTGACTGAGACCTTACAGCCTAGCCTAAAGATTGAAACGGCCAAAGAACTGATTCCACAGCTGCAAGAGCTGCAACAAATTTGGGCCGATGGCCTCGAGCAAACGCGTATCCTTACGAGAGAAACCGCCCAGGCCTTAGCTATGATGAATACAGCTGAGAATCAGTTGGCGTGGCTACGTGACGAATCGGTCGCAGATGAATTTGCACAGCTCAGGAAATTGATGGAGTCGGCCCAGTATCGAAACCAACAGGTCGTTTATACAGTAAAAAAAGGCTTTTCTGGGAACCCCAGTAAACATTTGAATGATTTGCTCCAGCGGCATGATCAGTTTCTCGAGTGGTTACAGACTTATAATTTAGATCTGGTTGAAGGACCGAAAAAGGTCGAAGGTGATCGTCAAGCCAAGCGAGATGAGATGGAGCGTTATCAGCAGCAGCTCCATGATTTTAAACTGAAGCGAGATCAACTCATTGCCGATCAAAAGGCCTTGCCTCAAGATGCCAGTAAAACGCAGCGGGCGGCTCTTACAACGCAGCTCAATAAGTTGAGGGAGAATCAGCGTAAAACGGAGTCTCATTTAAAAAATGCAGAACGTAGTTTGAAGGGGATTCGCGACTTTCGGCCTAATAAATCGCGACAGGATCAGTTGAAGCGCGTGCGCGGCATTATTGACGGAATATTCGCCTCCGCACCCGATGTTGATAAGATGCAGGCTGCTCTTGAGACCCAAGTCGCTGTGATCCAAGCTATGCAGGCACTTTTAGAAGCTTTGCCGAAGCAAGTGAAAGAAAGTGAGGGAGCACTATGAGGCGCTGGCTATTGTTATCGATGCTATCGTGGCTGATTGGGCTAGGGCTGGGGCCCCGCAAGGGATGGGCGCAGACAGATGTGCAGACGCCCGGATCGGAGCTGCAGCAACTAAAAATGCTGATTGAAGGGCTGGAGCTATCTCCATTGCGTGAAGATCAGGCAGTCGAGGAGCTAGGAGTTTACGATAGCTACGATGAAGCGCAGCAGTTGGAAGCCGAAGTTGTGCAAATGTATCGTGAAATTCGGGCCGCAGAACTGTCTTTAATTCAGCGTCAGACTTTAGATCGTTCCTTAGAATCGACTTTAACTCCACTTAGTGAACGTGCCGAAGTGGATGCCGCGTTATTAACAGAAAGCGCGAAAGATGCAGATGCGGTCAAGGCCTATCAGTCGGAACTGTCGCTAGTGCTGCGAGAGACCGATGCGATTGTAGCCAATGCACGGGATCTGCTTGAGAGTTTATTGCCTAAGCCCAGCCCCGTGCCGGAAGTTAATATAGAGCCGACTGTTGAAGCAATTGAAGAGGCAGTCGAGGAGCTATCGCAGGCAGAGTCGGCCACGGCAATGGAAGCGTTTGAGTTAAGTAGCGAGTCGATGCAGGCGAGTGAGCCCGCACAGCAGTTGCAAGCACAGCAGGCCGAGTTGCAGCAGCAAGTCGAACAGAACCTGGAAGAAGTCGAGTTGAACTTGGAAGAAGCGCTCAAAGAAATTGAGGCCGCTCAAAAAATAGTAGAGGCGCAAGTGGAGGAAAATGAGTCTCTAGTCGAGCAATTGGAAAAAGAATTGGCAGAAACGGAAACCAAAGAAGCTAAAAAAGAGGAGACGCTTGAGCAAGCCCTTGCAGAACGCGCCGTGCTCAAAACCGTAAATGAGGCCGTAGAGCAGGCAGAAGAATTAGTTGAAGCCGTGGTTGAAGAATTGCAGACCGCGGCCGAAGTGCCGGAAGAACAGCTTGAGCAAGCCGAGGCTGCGATGGAGGTCATGCGGGCGGCTCTGGCGGCCACCATGAATGCCGATGCTGCGGTGACTGAGATGGAACAGCCCGCCACGCAAAAGCACACCGAAGCTGCGGTGCAAGAGGTGCAGGCTGCGCAAAAAGCGATGCAAGCCGCCGCCGAAGGGATGGCAGCACTGGAGGCCATGGCTGAGATGCTGGCGATCCTAGAAGCAGGCGAGACCCCCGGCGGTATCGCGATCGCTCAACAACAAGTTTTGGGGGTGCTGTCACATGCCACGTCCGGGCGCTGGATTGACCTAACAGGGCCTATGCGTGGGATCGAGCTCAATGCCAAAGCGATTGAAGTGCCACCCGAAGAACGTCCGGAGCTGTGGAAAGATCGCAAAGCAATGGATGTATTACCAAGTTCACGCAAAGTTGTGTTAGACAGCAAGCGCGGCGCAGATTGGTTCTTTGTCGGGGATTGGTATGTGTTGAGCCGCTATGATAATGCAAACCGTTCCAACCGACAGAAAGTCTATCCACCCGAGTCGATTCTGGATCTTAATGCGCGCTATGCTAGCGAGGATGGGCAAGCGATGGAGTGGCAGTATGCGAGCTTTACACCGCCACGTATACGGCCCTATGGCGGTGAAGAGTGGAAGATCTACTACTTCTACACTGAAATGTATTTTGAAACGGAGACGGAAGCATGGCTTGCGATCGGCAGTGATGATCGCTCCGACCTATGGATCAATGATTTACCAGTTTGGCATAGTTCGAATGAGCACAAGAATTGGAACCCCTATGAAGGCTTCCGCAAAGTGTATTTTAAACCGGGGCGCAACAAAGTGTTACTACGACTGGAAAACGGTCACCAAGGGCTCGGCTTTTCACTCTACTTCAAATTAGACTGATTATTTGAATGATTCTGTTGATTGTGTGTTTTTTTGAGGTAGCCAAATAGGGAGTTGAATTTCAAAAAATATCGTGAGCTCAATTTGTATTTATGGGGATTCCCCGGCCGCAGTCGCTGCGGCGATTCAAGCTTCCCGCGATGGGTATTCGGTCGTCATTGTGACTCCTGAGCTGCACGTTGGCGGTATGCTGGTCGAAGGGCTAGGCTCATCTGATATTGGTAACCATGATTTTGATAACTCGATCGCTATTGGAGGGATCGCGAGGGAGTTTTACCAGCGAATTGGGGATGCCTATGGTTATACAGAATTCGGTTTTTATAAATTTGAACCGCATGTAGCTGAGCGTGTCATCAATGCGTGGCTGGAAGAGGCTTCAGTTACTGTTTTGACAAATTGGGAACTCAAATCTGTTTCAAAAATAGATGGGCGTATTGTTCGGCTAGTATCGGTCAGCGAACAAACAGTTTGTGCAGATGTGTATATCGATGCCTCGGTTGAGGGCGATCTCATGGCGATGGCTGGCGTCAGTTATACCTGGGGGCGTGAGGGGAATGAGGTCTACGGTGAAACTCTAAATGGTATTCGAGCAGAAAGCCCTTATCGCAATTTTACAATTCCTGTAGACCCCTACATCCAGCCGGGCAATCCTAGTAGCGGGACCATTCCAACCATTTCCGATGAACCTTTGGGGATGGCAGGGGAGGGGGATCGGCGCATCATGGGATTCTGCTTTCGCATGTGTTTGACCGATAATCCGGACAATCAACTTCCGTTTACTGCGCCGCCCGACTATGACCCTCGGAATTATGAGATCTATCGCCGGTATTTTGCAGCTGGTGGAGCGGATGCGTTCTTTAGCCCGCGACGTAATCAATTGCCCAATCAAAAAACGGATCTTGGTAGCTGGCATGATCTTTCTGCGAATCTCTATGGAATGAATCATGCATGGCCTGACGCGACTTGGGCGGAACGTCGACGCATATACGCGGAGCACTTGCAGTTTACTCAGGGGCTTTTTTATTTTCTGACTAAGGATACGGCGGTTCCTGATTCGCTGCGCAAAAAGTGGCTGGCTTGGGGCTATGCGGCCGATGAATTTGTCGACAACGCTGGCTGGCCCAGGAGACTTTATGTGCGCTCAGCTAGACGGATGGTGTCGGACTATGTGATCAACGAGAATCACCTATCTACCCGCTCCGGAGGTCCCATAGCTGAGGATCCTATAGGAGTCGCTTTCTGGCCACCGGATTCTCACCATGTGCGTCGAATTGTTCGCAATGGACTTGCTTACAACGAGGGCTTCGTATTCCCACAAAAAGGTCAATGGCAGCCTTTTGGTATTAGTTATCGGGCGATAGTGCCCCGGCGCTACGAATGTACTAATTTATTGGTGCCTGCTTGTCCTTCATCCAGTTATGTAGGCTATGGTTCTCTGCGCATCGAATGGACCTTTATGGTTATGGGGCAGAGCGCTGCAAGTGCGGCTGTGATTGCATGTAAGCATAAAATACCAGTGCAGGATGTTCCCTATACTTTACTGAAAAAAAGCTTAAATAAGAGCCGGCAAATTTTGACAGTTTAACTGCATGAAAAAGTTTGACTGGAAATAAATTCGGCAGCCCTTATGCGATTGTTATAAGTCGGTGGAGCATCCAGTGTGACTAAATGTGTGTTGCCCCTTCAGGAGCGGGGATGGGGCCCTCCAAGATCGGATCGCAAATCTCTTTTTGATGGGCAATTAGTTTCCTCTGCAACTCGGCCTTAATTTCGGCATACGCAGGATTATCGACTAGGTTATTGACCTCGTGCGGATCAAAAACGGTGTCAAACAGTCGCTCTTTAGGGGCGAGTTCTTCGCCCCAGCCGAGTTTCGTCCATGCCTCGTCAGTTGGGCTGGCATCGCTTCGAGGAAATTGACTCCATTCATTGTCTTGATAGCCTTGGATATAGGCATAGCGACCGTTGCGGATGCAACGGAATGGATGATAACTGTAACCGTGGTAATTGCTTTGTGTGAAAATTACATCATGTAGTTCAGCTTTGGGGTCTTCCAGCACTGGGCGCAGGCTACTGCCTACGAGCCAGTTCGGGGCCTCGATGCCGATCAGGTCACAAAGTGTTGGGAAGACGTCTAGTTGACTCGTGAGCGCATCGCTAACACTGCCTTTAGGAATACCGGGGCCACTCAGGATGAATAAGACGCCTGTCCCATGGTCGGTCAGGTTATTCTTCATCGATGGGAAAGGCACCCCATGGTCGGTTGTGCAAATTATGATCGTGTTGTCGCGCTGTCCGCTTTCTTCTAGCTTGTCGAGAATTAGCCCTAGTGCTGCGTCTGGGTATTTGAGCGATTCAATATAGGCAGCCATATCCTTTCGGTAGACATCTGTGTCTGGAAAGGGCGCTGGTGGGCGCACATAGCGGTCGGCGCCTTCAGGTACCTCTTGTGGAAACACGCGGTGTGTTTCGGTGATACCAATACTGGCAAAGAAGGGTCTGTTCTGGTCTTTTTGAGCCTCGATGAAATCGACAGCAAGGGGTCCCATTTGCGCTCCTTTGGCACCGGCACCAGGCTTGATGTATTCGTCGTAACCGAGTGTTTCATATTCCGGCCAGTTGACGACGTGGTGAAATCCGATGAGGGCAGTATGATAGCCGTTGGGTTTGAGGGTGTGGATGAGGTGCTTACTCATGTCCTTGAGTTTGCCTCCACGGTGCGCTAGGCTAATCATACCGTTCTGCGAGGGGTATTGTCCGGTCAACAGTCCCGCGCGACTGGGGCTGCAGGTTGGAGCAACACAGTGCATCCGTTTAAATGTGAGCCCTTCTTCCGCGAGGCGTTGATAGTTCGGGCTTGGAACTCCATAACCGTAAGGGCTGATGTAGCGGCCGGTGTCGTGGGTATGGAAGTAAATAATATTAGGTTTTTTCATGCTTCTTAATCTGCATTAGGCGAATACCTTTTATCTGATTCATGTAACAGAGTAACTGAACATGGCAGCGTTTCTATGCGTTTCGCAGGGCGAGTGGAGGTTAATTGAATAGCGATTTAATGTCAAAATGAAATGGAGTTGTTTGGCCTTCGTTTAAAATGCCTGGAACTAAAAGTGTGCTTGGGGTCTTCGGGATGCCGAACTCGCTTCGTTCAATTAGCGCGGAGACCTGTTCAATGGCTTTGGCGCCGATGGCCTCGTAGTTTGGATAGAGCCCTGAGATGTTTGATCCAAGCTGTTCCACGTTTAGTTTGAATATGCTGACGTCTTCTGGCACGCGATAACCTGCTTGCTTCAGGCATTGTAATAGCTTTCCATGCATGGTGATAATGATCTCAGGTCTCTCTCTCTCGAACCATGTGGTGATATCAACACTTCGAATGGAATCTTTAAGCAAGGGTTCGATCCTCTCGTTGGTGCTCGCCTGGCATTGCTCAACTAAGAAACTGCCAATATTGATGAACCCCATGCGAGCCTCGTGCTCCGTTTCCATAACAAATCCAATCTTTTTATAGTTGAGTTCGCGCAGTTTTTTATAGTTAAGACTCATCTGATGCATAACATCTCGACTAACTCGATGTAAGTCGGGAGTGCCTAGTGAGTGACCTATTGCGACGGCAGCGAATTGATTCCAATCTAGTGGGAGTTGGGCGGGCGCATGGTCGAAAGGTGCGATGATGATTCCGCGAATGCCCCGTGAGTGCAGTGTGCGCTCTAGTTGTCGAAGCGAGTTCGGTGTGACGATGAGATCGAAGGCATCCAGGCTGTAGCCGATTTCGTTTGCACGTTGTTGGGCACCACTGAGCAACTGTTTGGGCCAAAGTCGGCCCTTTTGGTGAAGGCCTTGTGGAATAAGGAACCCGAGTGTCTCTTTGAAGTGTTTCGCTTTGCTATTTCGGATTTCACTCATCACACGGGATAGGTTCCGATTAGGCATATAGCCGAGCTCAGCAGCCTTGGCTTTTATCTTACTACGGGTTGGAGCCGGGATTTTCGAGCTATCGCGCAGCGCCAGAGAGACGGTGGACGGGGAGATGCCACCGCAGGCTTTGGCGATGTAATCTAGGTTGATTCTTGGGGGCATGTTTTCGAGAGTGGCTACGTTTGGCTGTTGGAACTTTAGCGGGTAACAGCAGGTATTTAGCTAGATATAGCTTTGATTTTGTAAATGTATCTAGATGACGGGGGAGACGGCTCGTTGTTATGCCAGGGGAATTCGGTCAAGGGTTGAATTGCGCGTGGATTGATTCAAATTGGTTACTTTGCTTATATTTGAACCCTCTAATTTAAGAATAAAAATGAGATATAATTATGAGTGATTCAATTAAGAACATGCTACCTGTGCAGCGCGGGGTAACTTTTGGATTTTACGCCCGCAATGGTGTGCTGGGATCGGAGTGGGCGCGACGTGAAGTCGACCATATGCTAGAACTCAATGTCGGCCATGTTGTGCTGACACCCATTGTGATGCAGGAAAGCTCACATAGTACCCGGCAATACCGCGATTTTGAGGTCACGCCCAATGACCATGAATTGTATCAGATTATTGAATATATGAAGTTGAAGGGAATTGAGGTGACTATGCGACCGATGCTGGAAACTCAGGACGGGAGTGGTCGCTTACAGGTGTGGTTTCAACCCGATCGAGAGCGCATACCAGGCCGTGTGTCTGATCACTGGAAACGTTGGTTTGACAGTATGATTTTACGCAGCCGACACTATGCTAAGATTGCCGCCGAAACAGGTTGTGCGCGTTACGGTCTGGATAGTGAACTGGATCGTACCATTCATCAAGGAGATGGGTGGCAGGCCTGTATTGCTGCAGTGCGTGAAGTGTTCTCCGGCGCGGTGACCAGTTGCCACACCACGCATTGCGGTTTGATTGATTGGGAAAAAGAGTTGAGTAAGCCGCAGCACTGGTGGCTTGATCTTGATGAGTTGCAAATGAGTTGTTACGAAAGTGGCGCTGATGCGCCGGGCAGTACTGTGGAGCAGATGATCGAAAGACTGAAGCCTGTGCGCGAGCGATTTCGTAAATTGGCTAAAGCTTACGGCAAACCTATATCTTTTGGTGAGTGCGGTTGCACCAGTAGTTATGGCGGCGCCATGAATCCTTCCGGTTGGAAAGGTCAGGGAGGCTATGCGCCTATGGAACAAGCTAACTATTTGGAAGCGGTGCTTTCTGTATTTTGGGATGAGCCTTGGTGGGCAGGCATTTATTGGTGGAAGTGGGATGAGCAAAATATGCGAGCAGCATTTAACTCCGATCCCGCAGGTGACAAGGGCTTTACAGTGTACGATAAACCGGCCGGAAATGTTATGAAAAAGTGGTTCGCCCGAGAAGATCGTCGCTAAATGCACGACACTGTTTCCTCCGGAGAAAGCTAGTGCTCTCTCCGGAGGAAATGTTCTTGGTATGCAATCGGTTCGGTAGTTACTGAATGCGATCCCATGTCGCCGTGCGTTCGCTTAGATAGTGAACGCGGGCTTTAATTGATCGGCTCAATTGTATCAAGCAGTTCTTCCAAGCTAGCCGTGACCAGGCCTACGCAAGTGTCGGCCGAGCCGTAATAGATTTTTACTTCATTGTTGTCTTCGAGAATCATGCCGCATGGGAAAATGACGCTACCACGGAATCCTTCGATTTCGTGCTTCAATTCAGGGCGAATGAGTGGCTCTTTGGCTAAACCAATCACTTTGGTTGGATCTTCCAGATCGAGTAAAATCAGGCCCCCATGATAGATCTTTTTCCAGTTGTCGTGCCAGGAGTTGAGTTCCTCTTCGACCTTTTCGACAGCATGAATCGTGCAGAGCCAACCCTTTTCGGTTTTGATGGGAGGGGCGGCTGGACCTATTTTACTATTGCTGTAAGGCACTTCTTCGCTGGCTAGCACGAGTCGCGTGTCGCCCCAATAGCGTAAGTCGTTTGATTTCGAGGACCAGATTTCAAAGGCCTCTGGTTTGCCTCGTCCGTAGATCGGGAAGGGGCGCTCTAAGCGAAGGAACTGTCCATTCACTTTCTCAGGAAAAAGGACCATGTTGCGGTTGTCTGGCGTGGAGATTGATAAACATTCATAGTTTTTCCAATCCGTTGTGCTCGCAATGGCGCCAACAACACCGTGAGGCGTATCCATTGCCAAACATAAGATGATCTTACCGTCAAAAACGGTAATGCGGGGGTCGTAGACGCGGCGGATTTCCGATGGCATAAAGCGCTCGGGGAAGATGTGGGCCCATTGTTCGCGTATTATGTCAGCGGTTATAATAGGCTCAGGGTCCACGCTCCAATTAATTCCATCCTGACTTCGCGCGATACCGAGATTTGTGCCTGAGAATAGCGTGCGTTTTAGATACTCATAGTCATTGCGAAAGACCATCAAGTATTCGCCGTCAATTTTGGCGACCCCAGCGTTGAAAACGCAAGAGCGTGGTTTGTCCTGATTGTATGGGACTTGTTCAGCGGTGAGGACGGGAGTTGGGTGTTTTTTCATACTATAATGTATTTTTTGTATTTTATGTAAACTGGGGATTCATTTTGTTAGATATAGTAGTTTTTTATAGCTTAGCTTTGTTGGGGGAGAGTCAATGATCGATGCATATAATTTTACGAGATGACGTTTTCCGACGCTTGATCGAACAGCGCGGTGTGCTCTTGGTTGAACTTTAAGTGTACTGTTTGTCCAATCGCAAACGCGTGCTCTGCTTGCACTTTGGCGATAAAAGAACGTCCAGTCGGAGTG
>NZ_JARXHW010000059.1:0-21839 GCF_031127805.1 Thalassobacterium maritimum
GTCCTGCATAGCCGAAGGCGACGCATGGAAACAAAGTTTCGAGGCGTCGCAAAGCCCAAGCTTATAGATCATATATTCTTAGAATCGGTATTACAAAAGACATATCTATTAGGGCCAAACTTTTTTCGAATGGGTATTACAACGTGCGCTAAATTTATTCATAGACTTGCTTTATAAAAAAAGCCCTTCCGAATCAACGGAAGGGCTTTTGTATGTTTGAACTTAGTTCAGGCTACTTGAGTGCCGCTTGTGCAGCTGCCAGACGTGCGACGGGCACGCGAGGCGGTGAGCAGCTGACGTAGTCGAGGCCCACGTCGTTGAAGAACTTGATGGAGGCGGGGTCGCCGCCGTGCTCGCCACAGATGCCGAGCTTGAGGTTCTTCTTGGTGCTGCGGCCCTTTTGAGCGCCGATTTCAACCAGTTGTCCCACGCCCGTTGCATCGATGGATGCGAATGGATTTTGTGGTAGGATATCGAGGTCCTTATACTTGCCGAGGAAGGAGCCCGCATCGTCGCGGCTCATGCCAAGACCTGTTTGAGTGAGGTCGTTGGTGCCGAAGCTGAAGAATTCTGCGGTTTCGGCAATCTCATCTGCAGTCAGTGCGCCACGAGGCACTTCGATCATGGTGCCGACAAGGTATTTGAATTCGACCTTCTTCTTTTGCATGACTTCAGCTGCTACGCGGTGAACCACTGCGACTTGATTCTTGAGCTCATCAGCAAAACCGACGAGAGGAATCATGACTTCAGGAATCACCTTGATAGGCTTCTTGAGCTTGTAGCAAGCGGCTGCAGCTTCGAAGATTGCGCGCGCTTGCATCTCTGTAATTTCTGGATAGGAAATTCCGAGACGGCAACCACGGTGACCCAGCATTGGGTTGGCTTCGTGCAGTGCGTGCACACGATTCGAGATGACATCGACATCGACACCGAGTGAGTTTGCAAGCTCGCGCTTGGAGGACTCGTCGTGAGGAAGGAATTCGTGAAGAGGTGGGTCCAGTAAACGCACAGTTACAGGTAGTCCGCCCATTGCCTTGAAGAGACCAGAGAAGTCCTTGCGCTGGAATGGAAGCAACTTCTTGAGTGCCTTGCGGCGCTCAGCTTCGTCGCTTGCCAAGATCATTTGGCGCATGAAAGTGATGCGATCACCTTCGAAGAACATGTGCTCTGTGCGGCAGAGGCCAATACCTTCAGCACCATAAGCAATCGCAGAAGCGGCTTGATCCGGTGAGTCAGCATTCGTGCGGACGCCAAGTTTACGGTGCTTGTCGGCCCACTTCATAACTTGGTCATACATTTGGAATGTATAACTGTCTTCTGCCTTAAGCTTACCGTTGAGAACTTGGTCGACTTCGGAAGGAGCTGTGTCGACTGCACCGGCGAAGATTTCACCAGTAGTTCCATCGATGGAGATGTCGTCGCCATTCTTGAAGACTTTGTCACCAATGGTAAGTGTATTGGAGCCGTAGTCGATGACGACTTCAGACGCGCCACAGACACAGACCTTATTCATTTGACGTGCTACCAGCGCAGCGTGCGAAGATACACCCCCACGTGAGGTGAGGATGCCGTCCGCGGCGATCATACCACGAAGGTCTTCAGGTGTGGTTTCCACGCGGCAAAGAATCGCGTGACCACCTTGGGCTGCGACTGCTTCAGCGTCGGGCGCTGTGAAGCAGATCTTACCTGCTGCGGCACCAGGACCTGCTGGAAGACCTGTTGTTAGAACCTTAGCCTTCTTGACGGCTGCAGGGTCGAAGACCGCAACCAAGAGGGACGAGATAGAGTCTGCAGGGATCTTCTTAAGAGCTGTCTTTTGATCGATCAGTTTTTCCTTAACAAGTTCCACTGCGATACGTACAGCTGCGAGGCCGGTGCGCTTACCGTTACGTGTTTGCAGCATCCAGAGCTTGCCGTTTTCAACGGTGAACTCGAAGTCTTGCATATCCTTGAAGTGTTTTTCAAGTTTCTTGCGAACGGCTTCAAGATCAGCGTGTGCTTTAGGCATTTCTTCCTGCAGCTGTGCAATTGCATTCGGAGTACGGATACCCGCAACGACGTCTTCACCTTGAGCATTGATCAAGTATTCGCCATAGAATACCTTTTCACCGTTGGCTGGGTCGCGTGTGAATGCAACACCAGTCGCGCAGTCGTCACCCATGTTACCGAAAACCATGGCTTGAACGTTAACTGCAGTGCCCCAAGCAGCAGGGATGCCGTACTTTTGACGGTAGAGGATCGCACGCTCATTTTGCCATGAGCTGAAGACCGCACCGACTGAGCCCCAGAGTTGCTCGTAAGCATCTTGAGGGAATGCTGTGCCTGTGCGCTTTTTGATGATCGCTTTGTAACGCTTGATCAATTCTTTGAGGTCGTCGGCGGTGAGTTCGTTATCGAGTTCAACGCCAGCTTCTTCGCGGAGTTTTTCCAAGCAAGCCTCGAATGGGCAGTGGTCGTTTTCGTTTACGGCCTGCACACCCATCACAACATCACCATACATTTGGATGAAGCGGCGGTAGCAATCGTAAGCGAAAGCTTCATTGCCAGATTCGCTGGCGAGCGCTTTCACGGTCTTGTCATTTAGACCAAGGTTGAGGATGGTGTCCATCATACCAGGCATCGATTCACGAGCGCCTGAACGAACAGATAGGAGGAGGGGGTTCTTGTCGGCGCCTAGCTTTTTGCCGACTTCCTTTTCGATTTGAGCAACCGAAGCTTTAACTTCCTTCTCTAGAGTCTTGGGGTACTGACGACCATTGTCGTAGAAGTAGGTGCAGACTTCGGTGGTGATGGTGAAACCAGGAGGCACTGGGAGTCCGATACGGGCCATCTCTGCGAGATTGGCTCCCTTACCGCCGAGGAGTTCACGGAGTTTTGAGCTACCATCGGTCTTTTGACCGAAGTCGTAGCTGTATTTTACCGCAGATGCGCTCTTGCGCTTTGCGGCCTTCTTGGTGGCTTTTTTTGCTTTTTTAGCTGGCATAAGATTACGATCTTTTTGTGGACCGAGTTGTTATAACTCTGCTACTAGGGGCAACAGAGTTGAGAAAAGTTTGAGCAAAGACATTTAGCCCTGCCTGTCAATGGATTAGAATCTTTCACTTTAAAGATTGCTATAAGAAGTGTAGGTTAATCGTGCTTTATTAGCAGATTTATCTAAATAAATTAGATTGGAGTTTGCCCGAACGCTATGAAGCGCAATAGGAGTTGAAGTGTAATGACGCAATATTTGGAAGACGATACGAATGAAGCAAACGAAGCGGATACCTTTGAAGGTGAGGGCATGAGCTTTCTTGAACACTTAGAAGATTTTCGTTGGACCGTAGGTCGGAGTCTTTTGGCTTTCATTCTGGGGGTGATTTTAGCAACAATGTTTATCGGTGACATTGCCGAGTTTTTGAAATTTCCGATCGTTCGTGCATATGGATCTGCCGAGTTGGCTAACGCTAATTTGATCACGTATAGGCCCATGGGAGTGATCTCTGTTTTTATTCAGATCGCTTTACTTTCGGGGCTCACGCTTTCGATGCCTTTTGTTTTATATTTCTTAGCGGCATTTGTAGCGCCGGGTCTAACAGAGAAGGAGCGCTCAGTATTACGTCCTGCGTGCTTTGCGGCATTCTTACTTTTTATTGCGGGGGTGGCGTTTGCATTTTTTCTAATTTTGCCGCTGACGCTCGCGTTTTCTGTGAGCTTAAATTTATACTTCGGCTTTGATCTACTGTGGGCAGCTTCGGAATACTATAGTATGGTGGTGTGGTTCTCGCTGACGACTGGGGCTTTCTTCCAGTTTCCTTTGGTCATAGTGATCTTGGTTTATCTGGGAGTGATTCCAGTTGCAAAGTTGAAGGCGGTCCGTCGCGCGGTCTTTGTCGGGCTAATGGTCTTTTCAGCCTTCTTAACTCCGGGGGGCGACTTTGTCTCCTTGCCACTCACTACGGGCTTTATGTATGGCTTGTATGAGTTAGCGATCTGGGTGGGCACACGGGTTGAGAAGAAAAAGCGCGAGGAAGCGCTGGCTGATCTGGACGATCTGTAGCCTAAACGCAGTTGCTCCTAGCGCTACCGTCGAGCTGAGATCGACGGCAGCGCCAAGCCGTCATTGCGCTTCTGGGGTGTGCGCACGAAAAAGGCCGTCCTAATTGGACGGCCTTTGAGGGAAGTTATAAAATGAAGTAAAGCGCGTTTATTTCGTAGCTTCCTTCTTTTGCTTTTTCTGGTCCATCAGAACCACCATGAACATGTGATAAGCAAACCAGAATACCGCTGCGATGGGCACTGCGGTCAGGCAAGCTTGCAGCTGTGCCACGGTCGCATCTGGTGAGAAAGTGAAAGGAACCAGTAGATACGACATCATGATGTACACAAGAAATGTGAGCACGAGTCCGATGACGATATGCAAGGGTGTGAGCAGTTTTTGATATGCAGCGTTTTCCATTTGAGAATAGAAACAATTCTCCCAGAGCCTGCTGTCAAAGCGAAAGTTTTTTTAATTGCTTTAAAAGATATATTTTTTTTGGGGGCGAAGTGATAGAGTTCCCCGCGAGTTTATTCGCCCTCGCGCCGCAATCCCAGTAGGAACTCGCGGTTGCCGTCGGTGCCCTTAATCGGTGAGTCCATGCTGCCGATCAGTTTGGCCCCTGGGAGTTCCTTGAGTGCGAAATCCTTGATTTGTGACAGCACACGCTCGTGAATCGCTGTATCGCGAATGATGCCGCGCCCCGCGTCGACTTCGTGCTTTTCGGCTTCGAACTGTGGTTTGACTAGCGCGATCAGACAGCCGTCTTGTGCTAAAAATTGCCAGACTGCTGGCAGCACTTTAGTCAGCGAGATGAAGGACAGATCCATCACGATGCGTGGATAGCTGTCGTGGGGGAGGTCACCTATTTGTAAGTGGCGTGCATTGGTTTTTTCTAGATTTGTGACGCGCTCGTCTTGGATTAATTTGTTGTGCATTTGTGCACGGCCGACATCGACGCAGGTGGCACTAATGGCGCCGCGTTGTAGCGAGCAATCGGTGAAGCCGCCAGTGGAGGCTCCAACATCGAGGAAGTGTAGACCTTCCATCGAGATTTCAAACTGATCCAGGAAACCTTCCAGCTTTTCGCCGCCTCGGCTCACGAATCGGGGCGGAGCTTCCACCCAAACTTCGCTGTCTTCAGGCAAACTGCGGCCGGGCTTATCGAGGCGCTCGGTGCCGATTTTGACTTTGCCTGCGAGGATTAATGCTTTGGCCTGCGAGCGTGAATCGGCCAGACCTTTGGCGACCAATAGTTCGTCGAGACGGAGTTTACTAACTTTTGCCATAATTTAATCGGGATTGGGCATGTCGCGTTTGACAAATTCGACATCGCTGGAGCGTATGTGCAAGTCGCGCTGTGGGAAAGGAATCTCAATGTTGTGCGCCTTAAATAGATCCCACACTTTTAGTAATACTTGGCTTTTTACACTGCCAACTCCATTGGCGGGATCGCTCAGCCAAAAGCGAAGTTCTAAGTTGATGGAGTTGTCGCCAAATTCTTTGAGTAGACAGACTGGCTTTGGGTCTGCGAGCACGCGTTCGTGCCCTGTTGCGGCATCTAGCATCAACTGAATACACTGGTGGGGATCTGCGTTGTAGGAAACGCCCACCGGCACACGCATGCGCACCAGCTCATCGGTGAAGGACCAGTTGATCACGCGTTGCGTGATTAGATCTTCGTTGGGGATGAGGTGCTCGGTGCCGTCACGTGTAATGACCGAGGCATAGCGTGCACGCAGGTTATTAATCCAGCCGTAGGTGCCGTCGATCTCGATCACGTCGCCGGGCTTGATGGAATTGTCTAGTAAAAGGATGATGCCACTTACAAAATTGGAGACTACTTTTTGTAGTCCGAAGCCTAAACCGAGACCAATGGCGCCACCCAATACAGTGAGCGAAGAAAGGTCGACCCCCATCGAACTCAATGCGATCATGGTGGCTACGAATATGAATACGATCCGGATTATTTTTACAATCAGCACTCGAAGTGAGGCACTGAGGCGGGGCACTGTTTCGATCCTGGCTTCTAAGAGACGTGTCAGTCCCAGGCTGAGCCACATTGTGATGCCAAAGGCGATCAGCCCAGTGATAATGCCCCAGGCTGATATCGAGAGTGTGCCGACTTCGATATGAAAATCCTGCAGGTTTTCGCCGAGACCATTAAGCTGAGCCATCGCGTAACTGCCGGTGATTAGGTAGCCAACCATCGCGACGGAACGAGCCCAAAATGGGTCTTTGATAAAGCTGGTCAGCAAGCCAATCGCAATCCAGAGACCGCCTAAGATTGTAAAAAAACGAACATAGCTAGCGCTGTGTTCTGTGCTGGTGAGGATAAAAAAACAGACCAGGGTGATCAACCAAGTTGTGAGGAAACCTAGGTTTAACTTGATCCAAGAGAGGGGACCCGAGCCTGCCGAGCCTGTCTCACTTTTGAAAATACGCGAAAAAATCAGTAGCGAAAGCCCGACTAGGGCCAATTGCCATAGGTCGTCGGGGTTGAAGTTTCCCGAGGGCAATATCCAGTCGCCCATTTGATAAGTTGTATTCATTGTTAGTATTTAGGCTGTGCAGGATTGTTCTCGCAATCTTTTTGCAAATTTTACAAGGCTGCGCAAGCTTCAGCAGCATGCGTGCGCTCTCATTTTTATTCTTAACACTTTGCCTCCCAGCATGGGGGCAAAATCGTATTGGTACCGGGGCGGTCGAAGCGCTCTATCGCCAACACTGTATGTCGTGTCATGGTGAAAATCTAACTGGAGGCTTGGGCGCATCTTTGCTGGATCCGTCCGCTTGGGAGGTCGTTGGTAAGCGCAGTGGCTTTATCGAATATGTGCAGGCGGGGGATTCAGAAACGGGAATGCCGAGCTTTGGTGAGAGTTTGTCGGTGCCTGAAATTCGCTCGCTTCAAATTTATATAGATGAGATGCGCCAGAAGTCTGATCGCGCCGCTGGCCTTTCTACGGTTGTCAAGGCGGGGGAGATTTATTCGGCTGGCGGCTATCGTTTTCGCTTAGAACCTGTCATTACCGGGCTTACGCTTCCGTGGTCGATTAATTTCCTTTCTTCAACACAAGCGCTCATTACCGAGCGCCAAGGGCAGTTGCGCTTTTGGTCAGAAGGCCAACTCAGTCAGCCGATTGCCGGCACGCCCGAAGTGGCTACTCGAGGGCAGGGCGGACTGCTGGAAGTCGCGGCACATCCGAATTATTCAGAGAATGGGTGGATTTATCTTGGGTATTCGGCAGCGGCTGCTTCCGACTCTAATTACAGTATGACCAAGATTGTGCGCGGCCGAGTTGTGGATCAGCGTTGGCAGGATGAAGAAGTCATCTTTGAGGTGCCGGCTGAGTTGCATCGCAGCTCGGGTGTTCACTTCGGCACGCGCTTTGTTTTTCAAGATGGCTATCTATACTTCAGTATCGGTGACCGCGGTGCGCAGGATCAGGCGCAAGATTTAACGCGGCCGAATGGAAAAATTCATCGTATCCACGATGACGGACGGGTGCCGCGCGACAACCCATTCGTCGAAACTGCGGATGCATATCCCTCCATCTGGACCTATGGGAATCGCAATGCCCAAGGCTTGGATGCGCATCCTGAAACGGGTGTAATTTTCGAATCTGAGCACGGCCCTCGCGGAGGCGATGAAATTAACCGGATCCAGAGAGGGCGTAATTATGGCTGGCCGGTGATTACTTATGGTATGAACTACAATGGTAAGCCGATCACTGGGCAAACCGCTGCTCCTGGCATGGAGCAACCCTTACATTATTGGACGCCGTCGATTGCGGTTTGCGGTATCGACTTTTATGAGGGCGATCAATTCCCCGCATGGAAGCATAATCTCTTTGCGGGTGGACTCGCTTCGCAAGAGTTGCATCGTCTAGTGATCACAGAAAATAGCGTCGTGAGCGATGAAGTGATCTTACAGGGCGAAGGACGGGTGCGGGATGTCGCGACTGGTCCCGACGGTTATCTCTATCTTGTTCTCAACGGACCTGACCGAGTGGTTCGACTCGTGCCCATTCAAGAATGAAAGTTTCCAAGATCATTTTAATCAGTCCGGATCAAGAGCTACATGCACGCATGCTGGCCGAGCGATTTTCACTCGCATTATTAGACGCTACCGATCTGGCCGATGCCAAGCCGCGGCAGATCGAGCGCTATCTGCGCAATCAGATCGATCCAGGTTGTGCGGAGCTTTGCTATTTTTTTCTTTTTACGCGGACGGGGCTTTCGCTGGTTCAAGTCGATGCGGGCAGTTTGCTCCGTATTAAAGCCGACTTTTATAGTCCGACCGTAGACTATCGCCGCCGCAAGGGGGGCGGCAAGGGGCAGATGATCGCTAAAGCGGTAGGGCTCCAGGGCGGTCCAGCTCCCTCAGTATTTGACGCGACTGCGGGCTTGGGGGGCGATGCTTTTGTACTGGCGTGTTTGGGCTGTTCGTTGAGCATGACCGAGCGTGTGCCTGAAGTGCGTAGCTTACTTGCCGATGGCATGCGCGTTGCGTGCGAGTGGGGCGAGGTTAACGATATTTCTTTGGTTGAAATACTCGCTCGCATGCAGCTCATCGACTCAGACGCGGCCACCCATTTACAAGCACTGGAGGATGTTGCACGACCAGATGTGGTTTACCTCGATCCCATGTTTCCTGTGCGCAACAAGAGCGCTCAAGTTAAAAAGGAGATGCATGTCTTTCATCAACTCGTCGGCATCGATTCCGACGCGGATGACTTGCTGGAGCTCGCGCGCGCCAAAGCGCTCAAACGAGTGGTGGTTAAAAGACCACGTATCGCGCCCCAGCTCGCGCAGGCCAAGCCTAGCTATAGCTTGGAGGGCAAAAGCAACCGTTTCGATATCTACGTCTGCGGATAAATTAGATTCTTTTTGCAGCTGAACGCCTATTGACCTCGCGTGAGCTAAGCCCATCGTGCCGTCTCAACAATTTTGCATATGAAGTCATCCACCAATCCCGCTAAAGAAGTTTACAAGCAATTACGCACCGAATCGTGGGAGACTTTGTGGGAGCGCGAAGTGCCCCTCTTTAACGCTGGCAACAGTGAGTCGCGTCTCGCCCGTGTGGGCCTGATACGGGCGATCGGCGTTGTCGCACTGGAAAAAGCGACCCAAGCACAACGTCAGCAAGCGCGTGAGTGGTTGACGAGCTTACTGCAAGATCCAGAAGAAAAAATACGTCGTTACGCTTTGAATGCTTTGCCCAAACTCGGGGAACGCAGCCAAAGCGAAAAGGCCGTGCTTGAACTCTTGGACCAGCCAAAAGCAGAACGTGGCGAGCGCGAAGTTAAAAACCTGAGTCAAACACTCAGCAAAATTGGAGGCGAAGCGACTTTAAAAAAGCTGGCAGAGCTACACGGTGAGCACGAAGCACTGCACGTTGCCGAGCAAAAAGTTAAAGCGCAACTCGCTCGTAAAGAAACCCCAGCGAGTATTCGTTTGGACGCTAAGATTAAGGAAACCCGCAAGTTGCGCATCCATTTGCGCACGCGCCGCGGTATGGAGCTCTTGCTGCGGGATGAACTGCAAGCACACCCCAAACTTAAAAGTCGGTTTAAGATCGTTCGCACCAGCCCAGGCTGCGTGGCGCTTGCAGCCCTACGGCCTTTCACATTGGCGGAGCTCTATCAACTACGCTGCTTCGGCTCGGTCAATTTCGTGCTTGGAGTCGTGCCGGATGGCGAAGCTCAACATACCGAGGCCATTGCAAAAGTGATCGCCTCCGAGTCGACGCAGCTGCTTTGCCGCAAACTCACCGAAGGGCAGCCTCGCTACCGTCTCCAGTTTATGCGCGCCAAGGTGCCGCCGCGCAAAGTGCAGGCCATCGTCAATGCGGCCTTTGCGCTTTGCCCCGAGTTGCTCAACGATCCACGTAAGTCTCCATGGGCGGTCGAAATCTTTCCAGAGAAAGTCGGACAATCGGTCGAATTGCGCCCCCGTGTTTTGCCAGACCCTCGCTTTAGCTACCGTGTCGACGATGTGCCTGCTTCCACGCATCCGCCACTGGCTGCAGCCATGGCTCAAATGGCAGGCATTCAAAGCGATGAAATTATCTGGGACCCGTTTTGTGGTTCAGGCTTGGAACTGATCGAGTGTGCTCGCTTGAACAGCGCTGCTTCAATCATTGCCAATGATATCGATGGGCCCGCGATCGAGATCGCTCGCAAAAATTTCGAATCTGCCGGCATCTCGAGCGATCGCATCGCGCTCAGCCGCGGCGACTTTCGTAACTATGTAAAAGTCACTGGCATCCAGCCAGCTAGTGTCAGTCTGATCATCGCGAATCCTCCCTTGGGGCGACGCGTGCGCATCGAAGATTTAAAAGGTCTGATTAGCGAGTTTTACCAAATCGCGGCAAAGACTTTGCGCCCCGGCGGCCGCCTTGTTTTTATCAATCCACTCAAGTTAGAGAGTCCGGATCCATCCTTAAAGCTTGAAGCGCGCCACCGAGTCGACCTCGGCGGCTTCGACTGCCGCGTTGAGCACTGGGTCAAAGCAGCGGCGCCTAGCGCATAGCTGACGAGCTGACTTGAGTATTTCGAACGGGTAAATACGCTTCTTTGATCGCTCAAGAGCTCCTTATTTTACAAGCTTTTGAATCGTTTGATGCAGCAAAACCGGGTCGACGGGTTTGCTGATATAGGCATTGATGCCAAAGCTGACACTCGCGCTCTGGGCGAGCGAGCAGACCTCTGCAGTGACTGCAATAATCGGTGTTTTTTGATTCGGATTGTCACTGCTGCGGATGAGTTTGGATGCTTCTAAGCCACTGACTCGGGGCATCGCCAAATCCATTAAGATCGCATCATAATGAGTCTCCTGGCAGTAATCAATTGCTTGCTGCCCGTTGTGCGCGCTGGTGGTGGTGCAGCCGTAAGATGTTGCCAGTGTTTGGATTAAGAAGAGGTTGTCTTCGTTGTCTTCGCACACGAGTAGATGGCAGGGGGCCAAACTTTCATATTTTGGTCGGGTAGAACTCATTACTCGTTACTTATGATACAAGCACTCGCGGAAGGGCAAGACTACAAGCACACTAATTCAGTTTTGGCATAAACTCTACTTTTTTATTTTGTGCCCTTGCCTGTGAGCGTGCGTTCCGTTTCAAAGATAGGCATTATGTCCGAAACACCACATATTGACATTGATTACGTCGCCAACTTAGCGCGTCTGGATATGACCGACGCAGAGAAAGCCAAGCTGGGAACTCAGCTGGATGACATCCTGGGCTACTTTGATAAGCTCAACGCTGTGGACGTCGATGGCGTCGAGCCGATGGCTCACGCGCACCGCGTATTCAATGTCTGGCGCGAAGGCGACCAGCCCGGCGAAACCTACGCGCCCGAGGTGCTGACTAAAATGGCCCCCGAGTCGCGCGACAACCAAGTCGTCGTGCCCAAAGTCGTCGAATAAATGCAGGTATTCTTCGCCATTATTTATTAGTCATTATTCATCCATAGAATGTCCGACCTTCATTTCAAAACCATTTCCGAACTTGCTGCCATCCTGGCAGCGGGTGAAACTACATCCGTCGCAATCACCCAAGCGGTGATCGATCGCACCGCTGCGGTCGACGCACAGGTGAAAGCCTTTCTCTCCACCGATGCGGAGGATGCACTGGCCCAGGCCAAGGCGTCCGACGAGCGTCGTGCGGCGGGCAAGGCTCTTGGCCCGCTCGATGGCATTCCGATCGGTATCAAAGACACGCTGGCGGTCAAAGACCAGCCCCTACGCTGCGCCTCCAAGATGCTGGAGAACTACGTGTCTCCCTACGATGCGACTTGCATCGTCAAGCTGCGCGAAGCGGGTGCCGTGATCTGGGGGCGCTTGAATATGGACGAGTTTGCCATGGGCTCCTCGACCGAGAACTCGGCCTATCAAACCACCGCCAACCCCTGGAACCTGGAAACCATTCCCGGCGGTTCCTCTGGTGGCAGCGCTGCCGCGATGGCAGCAGGGGAGGCGATCGCCACTCTGGGCACCGATACCGGTGGCTCCATTCGTCAACCCGCCGCGCTCTGTGGTGTGGTCGGCATGAAGCCCACATACGGACTCATTTCGCGCTACGGCTTGGTCGCTTTCGCGTCCTCGCTCGATCAAGTCGGCCCCTTTGCTCGCACGGTTGAAGACGCCGCCATCCTGATGGAAGCGATGCTCGGCAAGGACGATCTCGATTCCACTTCGATCGCACCGCAGGGGGAAACCAATTACGCGGCAGCACTCAAAGAAAAGAAGGGCCCGTGGAAACTCGGCGTGCCGGCTGAATTCTTCGGCGAAGGCATCGACCCCGAAGTGAAGGCCAACATCGAAAAAGCCATCGACTGGTATAAGAGCCAAGGCTGTGAAATCGTAGACATTTCTTTGCCGCACTCTGAGCTAGCGGTGCCGGTTTACTACATCGTCGCGACTGCGGAAGCCTCCTCCAACTTGGCCCGATTCGACGGCGTGCGCTACAGCCACCGCAGCGAAGAGGCCAAGGACGCCATGACACTGTTCACCAAGAGCCGTGGCGAAGGCTTCGGCGACGAAGTCAAGCGCCGCATCATTCTCGGCACCTACGTGCTCAGTTCCGGTTACTACGACGCCTATTATTTGCGCGCGCAGAAAGTGCGTCGCTTGATTTTGGGCGATTTTGAAAAAGCCTTCGAACAAGTCGACGCCATTCTCACGCCCACCTCGCCGACGCCCGCCTTCAAACGCGGCGAGCGCGCCGACGATCCACTCGCCATGTATTTGAGCGATGTCTACACCATCTCGGTCAATCTCGCCGGCCTGCCTGCGATTTCCGTGCCCAGCGGATTCACCGAAAGCGGCCTGCCGATCGGCCTGCAAGTCATCGGTAAAGCCTTCGGCGAAGCCGACATGTTCGCCGTCGCCAACGCCTTCGAAAAAGCCCACGACTACGCGCAGCAAACACCAACTTTATAATTCAAAAGTATGAGTGCTGACAGAATGATTATTCATCAGTCATCACTCATCAGTTATTTATTATCATGCAATACGAAGCAGTCATCGGACTTGAAATTCACGTTCAAATCAAAACCCGCACGAAAATGTTCACCGCGGCACCTTACGAATATGGCGCCGCGCCGAACACACTGACCGACGCCGTCGTGCTTGGCCTCCCAGGCACCTTGCCGGTGCTCAACCACACCGCGATCGAGAAGTGCGCCAAGCTCGGCCTGATGCTTGGCTGCGAGATCGCGGAGGTCTGCAAGTGGGATCGTAAAAACTATTTCTATCCCGACTCGCCCAAGAACTACCAGCTCACGCAAAACGAAGAGCCCCTCTGCATCGGCGGTAAGGTCGAAATCGAACTGCCCGGCCCGTCGCGCAATGTCGAAGGCGAGCACCGCTGGGTTGCGCTCAACCGTATCCACCTCGAAGAAGACCCCGGCAAGCTCACCCACGAAGCCTTCGAAACCGTGATCGATTTCAACCGCGCGGGCGTGCCACTGGCCGAGATCGTGACCGAGCCCGACATGAGCTCCTCCGCCGAGGCCGTCGCGTTCCTTAACTGCCTGCGCAACATGATCGTCTATGCGGGTATCTCTGACTGCGACATGGAGAAGGGCCAAATGCGTTGCGATGCCAACGTCTCCCTACGTCCCGTCGGTTCCGACAAGCTCGGCACCCGCACCGAGATGAAAAACCTCAACTCCATCTCCAACGTCAAGGCCGCGATCGAATACGAGATCGAGCGCCAGACCGAGATCCTTGAAGAGGGCGGCAGCATCACCCAAGAAACCCGCCGCTGGGATGTCGAGAGTGGCACCAGCTTCTCCCTGCGCAGCAAAGAAGAGGCCCACGACTACCGCTATTTCCCAGACCCCGATTTGATGCCCGTGCAAATGGACCGTGCCCGCGTGGCCGAGCTCGAAGCCGAGCTGCCCGAGCGTCCATTGGACAAACAACGCCGCTACCAAGAAGAGCTGGGCTTGCCGTTCACCATCACCTCCGTGCTCTGTGTGGACCGCGAACTGAGCGAATTCTTTGAAGAAGCCCTCAAGACGCATAACGCGCCCAAGCAAATCGCCAACTACATTACCAACGACTTGCTTCGTGAGCTTTCCGCCGTCTCCGAGCACGGTGAATCCGCGCACTCCGTCAGCCAGTCAAAGCTCACGCCCGCACACATCGCCACCTTAGCCAAGATCATCGACGAAGGTGTGATCTCCAAGCAGATCGGCAAAGAAGTCTTCACCGAAATGTTCGCCACCGGCGAGATGCCCGACGCCATCGTCGAGAAGAAAGGCCTCAAGCAAAGCAACGACACCGGCGAGATCGAAGCCCTCTGCCGCGAAGCCATCGCCGGTAACGCCAAAGCCGTCGGCCAATATAAGGACGGCAACGAAAAGGCCCTCAACGCTTTGAAAGGCCCCGTCATGAAAGCCACCAAGGGCAAAGCGAATCCCGCGATGCTCGATCAGCTGCTCAAGAAGCTGATCGACGAAGGCGAGTGAACGTCGAACATCGAACTTCGAACGTCCAATTTTGAATGAGGAAAATGCGCTGCCAGTAGGGGCGCGACTTGTCACGCCCGCGTCGCGCTAGTTGCGTCGCGCTAGTTGCGTCGCGCTAGTTGCGTCGCGCTAGTTGCGTCGCGCTAGTTGCGTCGCGCTAGTTGCGTCGCGCTAGTTGCGTCGCGCTGGCCACGTCGCGCAGGCTACGTCGCGCAGGTTGGTGATGCCCTTGGTGGAGCGGCATCCGTGATAGTCTAATCGGCGAAGCGAGCAGCCCATTCGCTTTGTGCCTCTGCGGCTTGAGCGACGTAGGCGCGGCGTGAGTTATTGTTCGCATTATAGGCGATCGAGGCGGCGCAAAAGATGACAAGTGGCTCGGTCGCTCGATTCCATGCGGCATGCTACAAGTGGCAGCCCTACATTTTCTTTACATCACTTGTGGCGCAGTCAAGAGCATCGCCTCATACGGCCCGTGCCAGCAAGCGCTTCAGCGCGAAACAATTTAACAAGGCCTTAGGCACAAAGGAATCACGGTTCACATATTCAGGTAGTTTGCCTGTGGCTTCGCACCGCTCGGAGGCGTGCAAGTTGCCTCCCGAAGGGCCGAGCCCATCGATGGTGGGGTAGGACTCCCAAAAATGATTTCCATCGCTCAAACCGCCGCGCGAGCTGCCATACACCTCGATGCCGAGTTCCGCGCCGGCTGCTTGCCAAATATCTACGATGGACTGACTTCCAGCATTCGCTGACCAGGCTTCATCTTCTTGTAAGATATCCAGCTCCAATATTCCTGAGCGTTGCGTGCCCGCGACCGTGAGCTGGGCGGCTCCAGCTAAGGTCATCAACAGTGATTTTCCATCGCTAAACGCTTCTTGGTCGAATGCGCGCATCTCGCCTTCGAGCGAGGCAGTCTGTGCCACACGATTGCGGCCTTCGCCTCCGTGTATGACACCGACATTAAACGTCAGTCCCTTGTCATAGTCAGTCCAGGATTCGATTTGCTGAACAATCGGTGCCAACAAAGCGATTGCATTCACGCCTTCGTGGTGCGCGGAGCCCGCATGTGCACCGAGACCAGCTGCAGTCACTCGATAGGTCATGCGTCCCTTACGTTGATTCACCAACCCTGATTGCTTTAGCGCACAAGCTTCATCCGCTTCAAATACTAAACAGGCCCGTGTCTGTGCATCCAGGTGTGGGCGGACCACTTCAGCAAATTCCGGATTCAACACTTCCTCCGAAGAGTTCAAAAAGATACGCCAGTCGACTTGCTCCACAAATGCAGGGTCCATGTCTAAGAGTGCATCCAACATTAAGTAGACCATCGCCGTGCCTCCTTTGATATCGACAGTGCCGGGCCCGTAGATACGCGTGCCGTCTTCCGACCATTCAAACGCGTTGCGCACACGTTCTTCTTCGGAAAACACGGTATCTAGATGACTGATACAAGCCACGGATTGCCCACCTGAATGGCAGCCCTTGCGCTCCAGCATCCAATGATCTGCATAGCGCGGATCCGTGCTCGGCAGACGTGTCGCTTGAAAGCCTAAACGTTCAAAATCGTTTGCGATCTGCAGTGCCAGTGCTTCGACACCTGCACGGTTCAAAGTATATGAGCTGATATCGACCCACTGTTTTAAATGCGCCAAGGTCTCAGGCAGTTTCGTATTTAAAACCTCTACCAATCGCTGCTGGTTCCACTGCATTGCCTCAAGTCCCATATGGCTAGCGTTATTATCCGATGTTCACATAATGACAGCCTAGGGGGAATTATCAGCATGAAATTTAACGTTCTGCGCTTCAGCGAATTAGGTCTTAGCGATGAGTTGACTTGGATACGCATAGAGTGTCGGAAAACCTTGCCATAAACCTCTTCATGGCTTATATTTATGCTACCATCGTATTGTTACACACCCTGCAAAATAGATACGCCTATATGAAAAAGTCACTACTTACCCTACTCCCTGTCGTTGCGGCTTGCTCGCTTTCAGCTCAGACAATCTACATCGACTTTGGAGACACAGATACTACTGGGAACTGGAATAACTTCTCTAATTCGGGCCTAGCCACCACATACAGCGGCCTAGTCGATTTCAACACTGGGCTTGCGACTAGCGTTAGTATGACTGTTAACGATACATTTGCTGGCAAAAATACATCTGGTGGCACAAACGGATTTGGAGTCTACGAGGCAAATGGCGCGATTGACACTTGGTATGTAACCGACACAGATTCTGGACAATTAACATTCGAACTGGCTGCATTTACAAGCTATGACTTTAGCTTCTTGTCTGCACGTAACTCTACGGATGAACGCATCGCAGAGTTCGAGCTTACCAGCGGAGCAAGTATTGTAAACACCACTGTTAGTGCAGCTTCGCCAAGTGGTGTAGTCGATGCTTCGAATATTGGAACCATCTCCAGTTTCACTACAGATGCTACAGGAATTGTGACGCTAGATGTTACATTTATTTCCGGTGACTCTAAATTCGGCTATTTGAACGGCATAACGATTACACAGGTTCCCGAGCCATCCACTTACGCTGCGCTGGCAGGCCTGCTAGCACTCGGTTCAGTAATGCTTCGCCGTCGTCGTAGCTAAAAGCGATCTGCTTTAGATAGTTTTCAAAGCCTCGAGCGCGCAACATGCCTTGGGGCTTTTTTGTGGGCAGGCGAGAGTTCTCGCGAAAAAAAACGGGGCATGTCATTACTTTTGTGCATGCGTCATTGACTTAGTTTTTGACGGGCTTCGCCAATGACGTAGTTTAGCTAAATGCTTTTCATCGAAACACCGATCTTTACGAAGTGAGCCAGCGGTGGGCATGTGAACGTCGTTCGGAGCGAAGCGACAAGACCGGGCGCAACGCGAAACGTCCAATTTTGAATGAATGGGTAAAAAAGGAGACGACCATGGACACAGAACTATTTAAAGAACTGAAAGATTCGATCCGTCAGATGAAGGCGATTGAGGCGGGTGAGCTGGCACCGGCGCGTGTGCGTGTGGTGAACCCTGAGAACGAAGTGGTGCATGCGCGTATTAAACTAGGACTGACACAGGAAGCCTTCGCGAACTTACTCGATACACCCGTTGGGACCGTTCGTGGATGGGAGCAGGGGCGTCGTCAACCGCCACCGAGCGCGAAGGTCTTGATGCGCGTCGCGACGAAATACCCCGAGCAAGTTTTAGAATGCGCGGAAGAGTAGGGTGTGTATAGGAACAGTAAGACTCGGTAATGGCTCACGTAAAGGCGCAAAGTCGCAGAGTTAGGGCTCATCCAATTCAAAGAACTGCACGAGCTAGTCAAGAAGCTGATTAATGGAGCGTCCGGGCTTCACTTGCTGCGGCCTGCGTCAGCATTCGGCAAGCTCATGATCTCAGACAAGTGACGCCCCTACGTAGAAAAATGCATTTTAACCGCCCGTTCCCTTTCTCCTTCGCTCTACGAGCTACGGCGGACAAGTCGCTCACTCGAGATCGCAGAGGGCGCAAAGGAGTTAAATGCGTTCAACTGGCGGGGCATGAGGTAAAATTGACCCCTGCTATGGGTTTATCACGATGTCGCCGATTTCCCGCGGGTTGATCAAATGCTGAATGAGCGATGAGGAGCGGTTTTCAATCATAAAGCGCTCTTCACCCTTGTTGCGCTCTCAGCGGTTGCTGTACTTGAATGCATTATTGATGATCCCCTTATGGGTTTGTTAGAACCGCGCGCGCGTGACGTGCAAAGTGACCACGGAAGTCGTTGCTATAGTCGGTGAGCGTGGTTTTCCCCAAGGCATCCACATCACCGCAATTAAACAGCGCTCTGGCTAGGTGCAGTTCGCGCAATGCGAAATTACGCACCGTATTTTCGTTGATGTCGCTGCTGAGTGCACGTTGAGATGCTTCAATACTACGATGCGCATGTCCGCGGTAGTTTGGGCGTTGCAATAGATTCGCGAGTAAAGGAGCCACTTCCGCGATCGGGTGGCGTGCGTAGAGTTGCTCACAGGCCATGGTGATTGCTCGGATATGTGAGAACTCGGTGCTTGCCGGTAGATTCTCGATCATCGGTAGGATACAGCTCCATGCCGATGCGTCACCGCAGGTGCCGAGGCAGACCAATAGGCTGTCGAGTTCGGACATGTTGCGTCCAAATTGGTGCATGCCTTGAAACTGCCAGCCACTATCCCAACCACGTTTTGAGATTTCTGCCATTAATTCCTCTTGTCCTGTCGCATCGCCTAGTATGGCTAAGATTTGCGCATAACGTAAGCTCTGATCCGTGTGTTGACCACGAATTGCAGCATATGCTTGCGCGACTAAACGACGGCTGCGTTCGCCTTCGTTGAGCATGAGTGACACGCCTGATAATTTATCCCAATCATTCGCAACAGCTGCTTCAAGTGTAGTCTCGTCGACCGGAAAACTATCTTCATCCGTGAGCACGCGTTCTGGCAATCCGCCGATATCGATCAGGTGCTTTTGCACGGTCGCAAGGTCGGTCGAACGCACTGGTTTGTGTGATAGGGCCGATTGTGCCGCAATGAATCCCGCTGCATAGCCTTGGT
Organism: Thalassobacterium maritimum; assembly: GCF_031127805.1. Lineage (NCBI taxonomy): Bacteria > Pseudomonadati > Verrucomicrobiota > Opitutia > Puniceicoccales > Coraliomargaritaceae > Thalassobacterium > Thalassobacterium maritimum. Next base: position 19,048 of record NZ_JARXHW010000059.1, read on the forward strand.
TTTGCACATCTGACTGCATGCGAATCACTGGAAGTGCGTCGCGATGGGCACTGATGCCTAGACCAGTGACTAGCACGCCGTCGAGACCTTGAGGCAGCATACAACCAAATGGGATGTCTGCCCATATTTGCTCCATGTCAGGTGCCACCAGCATGAAGACCGGATCGACTGTGAAGCCGTGCGAATCAAAATTGGATTTTGCAATGCAGACCGTATCGGGGAAGCGCCGATTGAATAACATATCAACCGGTGCAAGCGAGAAGTCGCCGATGATCTGGCGACGCTCACGCGAATCGACTAATTCACCACAGTCAAAGTCGTCTTTAAACTTAAGTTTCGAACTCGCAAAAAAAGCAGTCGCATCGACCACATCGGTATCATCCGAGAAGCTGTGGTCCGAGTTGTGGTATTCACGGCCGGGCTTCATGCCCGCGAGTCCTGTGCCTTGCACCGCAACGTGCTCCTTGCCGATGACAGCTGTCGGAGCGCCGGACGCGGCAGGGATGTCCGCACAACCGGTGCTATCGACGACACAGCCTGCTTTGACTAGACCGTAACCATATGGGCCGGCGACGACGAGTCCGACGACGCGTGAATCTTCGACGACAGTGCCGACGCAGAGTGTATTCAACCAATAGATACAACCTTCCTCGTATCCTGTCTTGTGGAACCATTCGCTCTTTGCGGCGGCTGACCAAGCTTCGGTAGAGTTTTTGAACGTGTCATCGTGTTCCAATGCATTGACGCCTTGATCGATTTCGGCTGTGAAGCCGACACGATTGCCGTGACAGTATTTAGCGATTTGCCCCATGGTGCCGACACCACCGAGACCAGAAGTGACCTCGACGACCAGCGTTTGAGCGCCGGCACGCGCCGAGCTGATTGCAGCGGGTGCACCGCCGGTCCCGCCGCCAGCGACGACCACATCGAAGGCGCCCAACATGGGAAGCTTCGAGGCATCAAATTTAACCAGGCGATCACTGGTGGAGCCTGGGCGCAAACCATCGCTCAAGGTGCACATCGTGCCCGATTGGATCGGAGTGGCACCCGCGCAGCTGACGGATAATTCCGTGTCGATGGCTGCGGGGAGTTGCGCACAGACTTCACTGGCCAGTGATTCACTGATAGCCATGGCAGTGATTGGATTTGAGAAGACGGATTGCGCACCGTCTGTCAGGCGGATGGATTCGGTCAGTGCGAATAAGCCGACTTCAATTGATAGTTCCGCAGCATTCGGCAGGCGATCGGAAGTCGTAGGAATTGCAGTGAGTGTCGTTTGATGGCGATATTCGCCTGGCACCCAGCAGCGTTCGACTGCCGAACTATAGGCACGGGCACGTTCGGCGGGACTGCCTGCGCCAAAATCAACTTCGAGTTGGTAGCGGTTGGCGCTCAAGGTATAGTCGTCTGCTTGGTAGCCAGGAAGTGTGTCGACGATGCCTGTGTCCGATGCTGCTTGGCTGGTGCCTTCGGTCAGGGTTGTGAAATGAATCGTCTGCAAGCCCTGCAGTGACTGTAGTGGAGCATAGCCCGCTTGTTTGAGGACGCTTCCTTCCAGTGTGGCATCGACGACGAGTTTCGCTTGAATCGCTTGATGGCCCGCACGGTTCGCAATCGCCGCGCCCTGTATCGTCCCATTTTCGGAACGCAGTAATCCTGCGGAGAAGCAGTTTAATAAAAATGGTATTTCTGCGGCGATCAAGTGTTGCTCTAAAGTCAGCTTCACATGCATCGGAGTGGGTGGCTTACCCGCCTCGCTAAAGATCGTCTGCGAGAGCGAATTGCCAGTGGCCTGTTCTGGCCAAAACCGATAAGCAGCGCAGATGTCTTCACCGAGGTAGGCGCGTGGTGCGACGAGATAGACGCTGCGTCCCTGCTTTTTAGCAGAGAGGGCAAAGGATACCGCTTGGCTAGTGCCTCCGATGATGAGGACGTCCACGTTGGCAACTGAAGGGATTTTTTGAATGGGGATGGAGGTTGATTGCATGACATCAACCTAAAGAGCGAAGCGCTTGAAACAATGTGTTTAAGATATACAGAACTCGCATAAAATAGTATATTTTGCTCATTATGGCGATTTTGACAGAAACCGAGTATCATTATGAAATAGGACTAACTTACGATGGGGCGGTGGTTCCTGAGTCTCGTAAGCTGCAGGATCATATGGACTTGAGGTATTTGAGCTGGTATCTGCGGGCGGGTAGTGTGGAAGTTAAGACCGAGGCAGAGACATTACGGGTCCAGCCAGGAGAATGGGTCTTTATGGACCCGCTGACGACACGTTCGCACATTTTTTCGAAAGATGCGGAATTGATTTCGATCCGCTTTGGGCTCAATTGGCGGGGCTTAAGTTTTATTCCACCACGACTCGCGCCGAGGGTGTATCGCTCTGCCGACGATGCCGAACTCCTGCGCAGTGCCGAAGCCCTGTGTGCCTTTGAAGCCGGCACGGACTTAGATAGTCAGGCGCTGCTGTCGACGCAGTGCCTGCGCAGTCGGTGTTTTTCAGATTGGCTGTATCATTGGCATTTGACCCGAGAAGCGATGGGAGGTGTCACGCCGATCTCGATGGACCATCGTGTCCTTGAGATTATGTCCCGCATCGGGCAAAATCCCGGGCTCGGCTTAATTGATTACGAGGAATTACGCCGTGCAGTCGGTTTATCGAAGGCACAAGTAAACCGAATTTTCAAAACAGCAACTGGACTGACCCCGCGTCAGTGGTCAGACGTTCATATTATGAAAGCCGCAGTGGAGTGGATTAAGGCCGAGCAACTGTCGGTGAAGGAGAT